>JBLFXY010000204.1:0-7402 GCA_047611645.1 Glaciecola sp. | reverse complement strand
ACTCCGGGGTGCCTGCCGACCCCTGAGAGCCTGAAGCGACGCTAAGTTCATTTACAGCAGCCTTTTAGATCCGTGGGTGGAAAGTTTTTCCAGGGTGCGTTCGGAATGGGGCTTTAAGCGGCTCAATCCCACACAGCTGAGAGCTGTGCTGGGGATCCGGCTCGATCAGTCCTTCGGGACGCAAAGAGTCACCAGCCCGTCGGTGGAGAGCCGGCGGGCTTTTTTATACCTGTGGCTTCCCCCCTGGCTCCGTCAAAGCCAGTGACCCTAGGCTTTGATGCGCGAGGTCAACACGTGGTCTTCCCAGACGTCGTTGATCAGGAGGTAGCGTTTCGCAAATCCTTCCTTCTCGAATCCAGCCTTGGCCAAGGTGCGCGCGCTCGCTGCGTTGCTGGGGATGTAGTTGGCCATGAGACGATGCAGGTCCAACTCCGCGAAGGCGAACTCTACGACGCCGTTCAGAGCCTCGGTCATGAGGCCTTGGCGAGTGTGCAGCGCGTCGATGCTATACCCCACGTGGGCGGCTTGAAAGGAGCCGCGGATCACATTGGATATGTTCACAACCCCAATGACCGGCCGGTCGTCATCGCCTTCACGTAGCTCGATTCCCATGCGGTAGGCCACCCTATTGCTGGCGTCGACCTGGTTTTGAGCGAGTTGGGCGGCCCAATATTCTTCCGTGTAGAAGTGATCCGTGCGCAGGGGCTCCCAGCGCTTCAGGTGGCCCCGGTTGCGCAGGTAGTAGTCGATCATTCGCTTGGCTTGATTGGCCTCGGGCAGCCAAAGGCGCAAGCGATCTGTTTTAAACTCCATGACACCCGTATCTTTGCGCTGGGGGGCAAGGCGGTCAACCACTCGGGGGGTGCATGCGCGCGTTCAGTGTCTTCGGCGGGATCTCTCTAAGCAGGAGCGGCCTTGCGAGGCAGTAGGGGATGAATCACGGCAAAGAGCAGCCAGATACATGATGTGATTCCATGAACCCAGGCCCAGATCAGCCGCCAGCCTTCTTGCTCAGAGATTTGAACCAGATAGCCGGAGAAGATCATCGGGAAGAGCGTGGCGATGAGCGACATGCCACTTTTCCGGTGTATGGCGTAACCGCTACGAATCCGATTCCATACGTGGTTTTGCCAGATCCATCCGCAGGCGAATACCAACAGCGGCGCGAGCAAGATGTGCACATGTTGCAAGTCGGGCTGCAGCGGATGGTTGACGATGGAGAAAGGATCTTCAGACACTTGGAAGTAGCGCATGTATCCGTAGATCAAACCTGTGCCCCCCACGAGGAGATTGGAGACATGTAGGCCCCAGGCTTGAGCGCGACTCATTTGGGCGTGACCTTCGGCTGCGGTTTGTCCGTACCTTCTTTCTTTTTGGGGGAGGGCTTCGGGGTTTCCTTTTCAGAATCACCGTTCACTACTGGTGTTGGCTTGGGCTTGGGTTTGTTGATTTCCGCATGCAGAGCCAGGACGCGTCTAGTACAAGCCACCGAAGCACGCGTCGTCATTGTGGCACCGGTCATGTTGCGTACGCCGGCGTTGAGCTTGAGTTTTGGGCTGAGGGACAACCCTATGATTTGCGCGTACCACTTCTTGCTGGGGATGTATTGCTTGGGTTCCCCAAACGCGAGCACTTCGATGCGACTGACTTTGCCCTCTGCATCGACCACGACCATCAGAGTCTCCTTGAGGGTGCGTACCCTGTGCGTGTCAAAGTATGCGGTGCCCACCAGCTTGCTGTCTTTGGTGGCTATGTAGGGGTAAACGACCGTCGAAGTGAACGGGGATTGGGCGGCTTTAGCGATGACGGCCAATTGAGGCTTCTTTAAGAATACCGTCGTGCGCTGGATCTCGCACTTCGGGAACGCGAGGGCGAGGGCTTCCGTATGGGTGATGAAAGTCGCCTTTGTGGCCGATAGCACGTCGTCTACGCCCGGGGCCGTCCCGGGGGAGGCAACCCCCGGGCGGACACAGGTGAGAAAGAGGACTGCGAACAACAGTCCCAAAGCTCTCTTAGAAAGCATATCCCATACTCACGTTCATGCGATCGGCGGCTTGGTCATAGTCTTGGTAGTCGACCTTGAACACGATGTTATCGATTGGAGCCCATTGCACGCCTAGAGTCAGGATTTCTTCTTCTTGGCTAGGGTCGGAGGTCAGGGCGTTGTCCACGGATGCGTGGGTGTCCAGCTCTTCGTAGCGCACAAAGGCTGTCAGCGACTCGTTCTTTTCGGATGCACGGTTGTGGAAGAAGTCGTAGCCCGCCTCCAGGTAGAAGCCGTCCTGACGCTTGCCAACCACTGTGGCGTCAGCGCCACTGGCGATGAAGATCTCTTCGGTGTTGTCCACGCTCGCGGTGGCGAACAAGCCGCGGAAGCGCCAGGCGTCCACTTGGTATTGCGCGTGCAGATCGAAAATGGTCATGCCCACGGAGCCCAGACCTGCGCCATCCTGGTCGGCTTCGCCCACATAAGCGGAGAGGCCCACCAGCGCGCCCGGGTTTTCGGTCCAGTCTAAGCGTAGGGCGATGGCCAAGTCCTCCGACTTGGACTTGCTTCCCTTTTGACGTCCGCCTCGCAGACCGGCTTCGCTGAAACCTTCGGCATCCAGACTCGTCATGAGGTAGGCCTTGTATTGGAAGCCGCCGGTGTTGCCCAGGAGGCCGAGACCGTTCTCGCGCCAGGTGCTAGGGATGATGCGACGCTCTGTCTCGGGGCGTGAGGCACCGTAGAAAGTGGTTGGTTCGTGCATTTCGTTTACGAAACCGAGCGGGGCCAGGAGCAAGCCAGCACGGAAGTTCACAGCCTCAGATTTTTGGTATTCGAGGTAGGCGAACTCAACGGAAGCAGACCCGCTCTGGCCGGTACTGGCGTGCTCGAACTCGATTTCGGAATTGAAGATCCAGTTGTGATCGAACTTGTATCCGGCGTAGAGCACATTGCGAAGGTAGTCGCTAGTACTGACCTTGCTTCCGGAGAAATTAGTGAAGACGGCTTCGCCATAACCTCCAAAGGTGAAGCCTTCTTTTTGGGCGTACACCTTGGATGCGGCGGGTCCCATGCCAAGTACGCTCTCGCCCATCACCGGCATCGTGTCCGGAAACTGCACTTGTTCCATTTGCAGGGAGAGGGCATCGATGTACTCGGTCAGTTTTTGATTGTGCGTTTCGAGAGCCTCAAGCCGTTGCTCCAGCGACTCTTGAATCGGTGCGGCAAAAGAGAAGGGGGATGTGAGAAGCAGGGCGCTCGCAAGCGCTAGGGAGTTTACTTTCAAGGGGTTAATCTTTCGAGAAGTCTATAGGGGAGGTAAGAGCTTGCGGTTCGAAATGCCACAAGATGGTTTGGGTGCTGCTCAGAAACGGCTGGCAGTTTTTGGTGGCGCGCAAAGTCAGTTGGCCGTCATTGTTTTCAACAAAGAGCACGCGCACGTCCGGCAGGGTTGCGGCCACTCGCAAGCCTTCGTCAGGGCCCAGAGCGAAAAAGGCCGTGGATAGGCAATCTGCGTCTAACGCGTTGTCGCACCAAATCGTGACGCTTCCAAAGTCCAATGCGGGCTGTCCAGTTCGAGCATCCAAAATGTGCCCGAACTTGGTGTCGCCCACGGTCTTGCTGCGCTCGCTATTGCCGGACGTGGCCAGCGAGCCTTCAGAGATCACCCAGTGGGCAATGCTCTCGGTCCGATGTTCAGGGTGCGCAATCTCAATCCTCTGGCTCAAACCACGTACGATGATTTGGCCGCCAAGGTTGAGCGCGACGGAATGGGAATCGTCCAGGCTCAGTTTCGCCAAGGCGAAGTCCAAAGCCGCGCCCTTGCCGAAGCCTCCACTAGCGACTTGCGTTTGCTCGGCCCGGATGGGTTGACCGTCCTGCCAGGTAAGGCCTTCGGAGTTGCAGGCCTCAAGGGCGGAAGTCAGTTCTTGTGGGTTCGGAATACGTCCCGCACCCCGCAAATCCCAGGCTCTCACGAGCGGCTCGGAAAATGGGGAGAAGGCACCGAGCGTGATCGGGCGCCAGTGATCTGCTCGGGCGACTTCGTTTGCCAGGATGGGACTACAAGGCAAAGCATGCCCGGGCCGGCCTTGGTTCCAGCGCGAGAGCTCGGAATTGGGGTTCCAGTTGGAGAGCCGGAGTTCGGCTTCGGTCAAAGCCTGGACGAGGGTCTCGCTGGCGATCAAAGCGGCCGCGCGGTCCTGGGCGCCGAGGGTGAGCTGCCAAGGGGCTCCCATTACGGTCCCCTGCCTGGAGAGGGAGTGGGGGTGCCTTTTCGGAGCTTCTTGCGCCTTTAGGAGCCCTTGGGGGCCTCCAGCTAGGGCTGCAAGAGTTAGATTGAGGATGAAGAGGCGCATAAAATCCCGCTTGGGGGCGTTATATAAATGCGATTCAGTCTCAATTGCAACCCCCAATTGGGGAGAATTGGCTTGGTATTGATCTGAGACAAGTAGATCGGGGTAGGGGGGCTTACCCTGGTTAAAAGTCAGCGCCACCGATCAGAGTCCGGAGACTCCAATCGGTGGCGCTTGTAAGGTGCTATCAGCCGTGCTGCGTTAGCAAGCCCGGCCTAAGCGAGCTGGATTTACCAGCGGTCGCCGCCGCCGCCGCCGCCGCCGTCACGGCCACCGCCGCCGCCGCCGCGATCGTCACGGTAGCCACCGCCACCGCGACCGCCGCCGCCGCCGCCGCCACCGCGATCGTCGCGGTAACCACCGCCACCACCGCCGCCACGACCACCGCCGCCGCCGCCGCCGCCGTAGCCGCCGCCACCGCCGCCGCGACCACCGCCGCCGCCGCCGTAGCCGCCGCCACCGCCGCCACGACCGCCACCGCCGCCTTCGCGGGGTTGACGCTCTTGAGCGAGGTTGACGCGGAGGTCGCGTCCGTCCAGTTCCTGCCCGTCAAGCGCCGTAATGGCGGATTGGGCATCTTCCGGGGTTCCCATGTCAACAAAGGCAAACCCGCGGGGGCGACCAGTGTCACGGAAAGTCATGATTTGCACGTCGTTGACAGTGCGGCCATCTTCTTCAAAAGTCTGGCGAAGGGTGTCGTCGGTAGTGTCCCAGGAAAGGTTGCCGACATAGAGTCTGTTAGACATAGCGTTCTCGATTCAAAAGTCTTGCTGTCCATGCCCCGACTTATGTGATGGGGTGGACAATCCGCAAATGGTGACACGCTTAAACCCCTTGGTTCACGATGCGTGCCACGCCGTCGAAAATCATACAGAAACCGGGCAAGCGGACCGGGTATATTGGCCCCCCAAACCTGAAAAACATCCGAAGTCACGGAATTCGCCCGCCTAGCACCCCCTAGGGGCCGATGAAGCCCTATTGCTTTGTGCAATTTAAACCCCCCAAACTCGCCAGCCCTCACAAATGAACCGTTTTTTAGTAACAGGCGGAGCCGGTTTCATCGGTTCCCACCTCACCACCGCCCTCGTGGAGCGTGGTGATACCGTCCGAATCCTGGATAATCTGAGCTCGGGAAAGCTCCAGAACCTGGGTCACCTAGATGTGGGTGAGATAGGGAGTGGTGCTCCAGTGGAGTTCTTGCAGGGAGATGTGTCGGTTGCAGAGCACTGCCAGCAAGCCATGCAAGGTATCGCAGGCGTATTACATGAAGCCGCGCAGGTCTCGGTGCCAGAAAGCGTTGCGGATCCGCAACGCAGCTACGAGGTGAATGTCACAGGTACTTTGAACTTGCTCGAAGCCGCGCGCGCCGCGGGTGCGCAGCGTTTCCTTATGGCCGCATCGGCCGCAGCTTATGGCGACAACCCGACCTTGCCGAAGGTGGAGACCATGATTCCTGAACCGTGCTCTCCTTACGCTTCTGGCAAGATTGCCGGCGAGCATTTGTTGCGCGTTTGGGGCATGTGCTACGGAATGAAAACTGTGGCACTGCGTTACTTCAATGTCTTCGGTCCACGACAGGCTGACAACAGTCCGTACACGGGCGTCATCGCGATCTTTGCTCGCGCCTTGCTCGAAGGTCGCGCTCCGACGATTTACGGCGACGGTGGACAAACCCGCGACTTCACCTGCATTGAGAACGTGGTATCTGCAAACCTGTTGGCGCTCGATGCGGACCTGGAACCCGGCGCCGTCATCAACGTGGGCGGCGGTGAAAAAATCTCCTTGAACGAACTTTACGAAGTGATGGCGAAGCACGTAGGCGTAACGCTCAAGCCTTCCTACGGTGAAACTCGGGAGGGGGATGTACGCCACAGTCTGGCTAACATTGATTGCGCGAAAACCCTACTCGGTTACAAGCCGCGCGCCAATTGGCAAGAGGTGCTCTGCGAAACCTTGGATTGGTACGCAGCGCGCATCGGCAACTAGATTTCCCAGGTCAACCGCAGGGCGAACTCCATGGATACAAACTCAACCCAGAGCATCGTAATACCCAAGGGTTTGGCGGGTGTGCGCTTCGACCAGGCCCTCGCCCAGCTCCTGCCGGAACGCTCCAAGTCCCAACTTCAGAAATTGGTACGCAAGGGCAGTATCAAGCTGAACGGGCGCAAGATCCTGCGATCTAACTTTAAACTGCAGGGCGGCGAACGCCTGACGTATTGCTTGGACGGGGGGCTACCCACCGAGCGCATCGCTTTGGAACTATCCTACTTGCACGTGGATGAGGAGTTCGCGGTAGTCAATAAACCTGCCGGCATGATCACGCACCCGGTGGATCGTCATACGGGTGGCAGCGTGGCGGAAAACCTGGTGGAGCGCTTTGGTCCGCTGCCGAGCCGCGACGACGCGTATCGGCCGGGCATTGTGCATCGCTTGGATCGGGAGACGAGCGGGGTCATGGTCGTCGCACTCACCGAGCACGCCTTGGAACACCTGCAAGATCAATTTAGGAATCGGACCGTGCGCAAGCGCTATTTGGCGCTCGTCCATGGAGCGCCCGAGCTCGACAAATTCTCGGTGGAAGCACCGCTTGGTACGGTTCCTGGGCAGCGCGACCTGCAAGGCATCATGCAGGGAGGCCGCGAGGCTTTCACGGACTTCGTCGTGCAGCGCAAGTGGAAAGAGTTCTCGTTGGTGGAGTGCCATCCCACAACCGGCCGCCGACATCAATTGCGCGTGCACCTTTGGACGGAGGGGTTTCCTATTGCGGGCGACAAGTTGTATCGGCCCAAGGATAAGAGCGATCGGGCGAAAGCGTTGCGGCATCACGCCCTGCACTGCGACTCCCTAGGCTTCCGCCACCCCGTGACCGAAGAAGAGCTGACTTTCGAAGCTCCCCTTCCGGAAGAGTTCGATAGTTTTATTCGGTCGCTTTAAGAGCTGCGGGTATTTGCTGGACTAGGTTGGTGTGCCCGTTCAGGTCCTACCGAATAGGTCGAAGCTGAATGTTCCGGAACTCGATGGGAACGCCCTCGGATTGCAAACCAATAGGTCCGGACAGTTC
>JBLFXY010000203.1:0-7411 GCA_047611645.1 Glaciecola sp. | reverse complement strand
CAATGGATCTAATCACCCATTGGTCTTTCGAGGGCAGCAGTGCATACACGTGGGAACTATTCCAAAAAACGAAAGCCGGAGTCTCCATGCTCTTGGAGACTTCATTTGCCAAACAAGAGTCTCTCACCACGCTGCCTAAAGCTGACCAGACCCCGGTGAAACCCTCCGTTCCGCTCACCTTCCTGGACCCCCTGCGCGCCGACCACCGCGCATCAGACAAGTGGTTTATGACCACAGATTGGCGTGTCAAAGGAATGGGTTTGTGGGTCAACCGGAACATGCCGAACCCCAATTTTGGTTGGGATCAGACCTCCCCCAAGATTCTGGAGGTCGAAGGCTTCTACTACTGGCATCCGATCGAGAAGACCGCGAAATTCATTGGGTTCTCTAAGCAAGGCGCGCTGGTCGAGGGAGTCACCCAGATGAACGGGCGGCAGCAAATCGAAACCAACTATACCGTTGGACAAACGAGTTCCTCGAAGCCAGCGCTGGACGCCAAACCTAATCCGCTTGGCGAGCGAATCCAAACCATGGAAGACGGCAGCCTGAAGTTCACATGGGTCTCGGTCGGCATGGACGGCAAACCCACCATAACCGAGGCCACGATGAAGTAGTCGGCGCTGGCCCAGCCGAACTCCCCACAAGGAGCCCCCAACCCTGCTCGCCAAGGTTGGGGGCTCTTGGCGTGCATCCGCGAATCAGCCGCTCCCAACGCGCCCCAGATTCCGGTAGTCTTGGGCCATGGAACAAATGCTGCAAGCCCTACTTGGGCCCAAATGGATCGAGTGGAAGATGCAACTGGTCGCGAGCCTAGAAGTCGATGACGCCTCTGCGGGAGAAATTCTCGGTGGAGTCGCCCAGCAACTTATGGGGCGATTTACCAGCGGACAATTGGACCTGGAGAGCCTGAAGCAACCGGGCGCGGTCAATGACCTCTTGGGCGAATTGGACCTGAAATCCGTCGCGGACTCGGTGGGAATCGAACCTGCGAAGCTCTCCGCTGGCTTGATGCAGATCGTGCCCGACCTGGTCGCATCCGCCAGTTCCATCCTCGGCGGAGGTGGGGGCCTCTCCAACATCCTCGGCAACCTTGATCCCTCCTAGGCCCAAGTCCATGCAAGACTTCGAACACACGTCCAAGTTCTATCTCGGACGTGCTGTCGACACGTCCGACGGGAGCATCCAGCCTGAGCCCCTGATGTACGACTCCAAAGATTTGTGCACCCATGCACTGATCGTTGGCATGACCGGCAGCGGCAAAACAGGATTGGGTGTCGGACTGCTCGAGGAAGCCGCGCTCGATGGAATCCCCTCGATCGTGATCGACCCGAAGGGCGACATGTCGAACCTCATGTTGCAATTCCCCAATCTCACCCCGGAGGAATTCGCTCCATGGGTCGACAAAGGAGCCGCAGCTCGCAAGGGTCAATCGGTGGAAGAATTCGCCGCCAGCACCGCAGAAATGTGGCGCGGAGGACTTGAGAAATGGGGCCAAACCCCCGAACGTGTGCAACGGCTCAAGGACAGCGCCGAGTTCTCCGTCTACACGCCGGGGTTGCGCAGTGGCCGCCCTTTGCGCGTGTTGAAGTCCTTCGACGCCCCCGCCGCAGAGCTTCGAGCGGATTCCGAGGCCATGGACGAACGCGTCGAATCCAGGGTTTCTGGTCTTTTGGCGCTCCTTGGCATCGATGCCGATCCCTTGCAGAGCCGCGAGGCCATCCTGCTCTCCAACATCCTGTTGACCGCCTGGAGAGAGGGTGAAAATCTCGATTTGGCGGAGCTCATCCACCAGGTGCAAGAGCCCCCATTCGAACGTTTGGGTGTTCTGTCGCTGGAGTCTTTCTTCCCCAAGAAGGAGCGCTTCAAGCTGGCCATGACCCTCAACAATATGCTGGCCTCCCCGGGCTTCGGCGCTTGGATGGAAGGCGACTCTATGGACGTGCAGAGCTTGCTCTACACCGCTAGTGGCAAACCGCGTGTGAGTATTTTGTCGCTCGCACACCTATCCGATTCGGAGCGCATGTTCTTCGTCTCGATCCTTCTCGGCGAGGTCGTCGCGTGGATGCGCACCCAGCCCGGAACGAGCAGTTTGCGCGCGCTGCTCTATATGGATGAGATCTTTGGCTTCTTCCCGCCCACCGCCCAGCCGCCTTCGAAGAAGCCCATGATGACCCTGCTGAAGCAGGCGCGTGCGTTTGGCTTGGGCTGTGTCCTCTCCACCCAAAACCCGGTGGATTTGGACTACAAGGGCCTCTCAAACTGCGGTTCCTGGTTCCTGGGCCGCTTGCAAACCGAGCGCGATAAGGCCCGGGTCCTCGACGGTCTTGAAGGTGCCATGAGCGAAGGGGGCAAGGCACCCTCGCGTGCCGAAATGGACTCGCTTCTGTCCGGACTGGGCAAGCGCGTCTTCTTGCTCAACAACGTGCACGATAACGGCCCCGTCACTTTCCACACCCGCTGGGTGATGTCTTACCTGCGCGGTCCCATGACACGCTTGGAGCTGCAGGACCTATGCGAACGGGACCGGCCCCAAGCGGTCGAAACCGCTGGGGAGGCTCGCCCCAAAGCGCTTAAATCATCCCTCAAGAAGCCGCAGTCCCCGTCCGCTCAAACCATCTCAGTGCTCCCTACTGTGGCCGATGGAATCGGCCAATGCTTCCTGCCCACATCGGGAGCCGAAAGCGACGCCACCGTCTACCGGCCCACACTACTGGCCCGCGTGGACCTGCATTACGTGAGCTCGCGCGCCCAAGTCGACCTTTGGAAAAACGCACAGCTCCAGATCGACCTGCCTCAGAGCAGCGCCCGCCTGGATTTGGATGGCGCCCCCATCGTTATGGATGGCGAGGCCTTGGACACGGAAAACGAACCCGCAAGCGAAGCCTCTTTTGCTGCCCTGACCTCCGAAGCATCCAAGAAAACGACTTGGCGTTCCTGGAAAACGAGCATCAAAAATCATCTCTACCAAGAAGAGGTCATGACCCTTTGGAAGTCGTCCGAGTTCAAACTCGTCTCACAACCCGATGAAACCAAGGAGGAATTTCTCGACCGAGTCCAAACAGCGGCGGAGGAGGAACGTGACGAGCAAATCGAAAAGCAGCGCGACCGCTTCGAGTCTAAGCTAGATCGCGCCCGCGAGAAAATCCGCAAGGCTGAGCAGAAGGTTGAGGTACAAGAGGATCAGTACGAAGCCATCCGCACCGGAGTCCTGACCCGTATTATTAAACTCATCTTTTCACTCTTCGCCAAAAAGAAAACTCGGCGTCAGGTGGGTGCAGCGGCACGCAGCGCCACTCGAGCCCGCAAGGAAAAGTCGGACGTGCGCCGCGCTGAAGGGGATCTGGATCAATACTCTTCAGATCTCGCCGACCTGGAAAAGGAACTGGAAAGCAAAATAGAAGCCATCCGCCGCGAGTTTGAAAATCGCGACGAAGAGCTTACAGACATGCCCATCGCTCCGCGCAAGTCGGACATCCACTTCGAGGTGTTCGCGCTGGCTTGGCGACCCGTACCGAATTAGCGGAAGTCCTAACGGAAAAGAAAGCAGCCATCCTTTACGGGATGGCTGCTTTCTTTTGTGAATCAGGAACTAGCGCTTGTCAGGGGTCTTCTTTGGCAATTCCGGCAAACTTCCATGCCCTGGCTGAATCTCCGGTGGCGCGATGGTCAAGACCCCTTTGTATTGCACTTCGTAGTAGAAGACGCGCTCTCGAGTTTTGACACGCAACACGCCGTTGACCGCGATTTCTTTGGGTGTTTTGCCTTGGGCGGACTTCAGGTGAAAGTTGTGCATGCTACGCGAAGCGCTTTTGCTTTCCGAGTTACGCGCCTCGACGACCATCGGGCTGTCGGGATAAGCAAAGAATTCAAACTCACGCGCATCTAATGAGTGGAAGGTCAAATCACCCTCTTTAGCGTCTCCGCTCAAACTAATCCCAACTCCGGTCGGCCCAGCACCCCTGCGCGGCAAGCTGCTGCGCATAGCAGCAATGGTGCGATCCGAATTGCGAACCGGAAGCCCGCCCGCAACATTGGCACGAATCTTCATTCGCACGCTTTGGAATGGCACGCTTTCGCTTTTGCGATCCTGTTTGGCAATCTGCCACTCCGCTTGCAGATCGAACTCCACCTGCTGTCCGACCTTCGCGTTATCGGGCGGTAGGATCGGAACGAAGAACGCGACCTTGTCCTTCAAAATGTAAGTGACTTCGCCCGCCTTGCTCTTGTGCAAAACGGGACCCGGGAAGCGTGGTGCCAGAACCTTCCAACCCTCGGGCCCGGTCACTGTCACGGCGGTGCGCTTGCCACTGGATCCCGGATTCGCCCAGAAGATATGCCTGTCCTTGGGCACATCCAGCAGCACAACCAGGTGAGCCATTTGCCCCGGAACAAAGTCCTTCACGTCAAAAAGGGTGGAAACCTGAACCGTAGGTATCTCCAATGCCTCCACTGGCTGAGTTCCTTTCAAGCCCTCCTGGGCGAACACGGGTAAAGCCAAGGCTAGGAAGACTCCCATCAGGAGCGCGTGGGCAAAATTAGATCGGATCGCCATGGATTACTTGTACGTTGGATAGGAAGCTGTGCGGACAGCAAAAGCGTACCCCCTTATTGGGGATAGTCCATTGGGATTCATCCATACGCCAACCCAACCCCACCGCCATGGCCTCTGAATTCAACGCATCCCAAGACCTGGAGCGGGTCCGCACTAGCCTGACAGCCTATCGGTGCCTGTTCGACAGCCTCGGACCCGGCCTCAATAAGACTGCACCGGCAGTCTCCAAGTGGTGCATTGCCCAGCATATGTACCACGTGGTGCTTGCCACAGACCTGGGTCTGGGCAACGTGCTCTCCCTGGTGCGCGAGAAGGGCATGCTTATTAGGCCCGAGGGTAAGCTCCACAAACCAGCCGAAGAGGTTCTTACAGCCTCCCAAGTCGAACGGGGAACCACCCAGGCCCCACGCATGGTGCAGCCCGGCGAGAACGTAGAACGCGCACAAATCGAGGCGGAGTTTGAGAATCTAGAGCGCTCATTAAGCGCCCTTGGGGACCCGCCCCGCCCGATAGACGGCTGCCCCGGATGGATCAAGCACCAGGTCCTCGACACCCTAAATGCGGGCCAATGGATGAGGTTTTGCAAGCTGCACGCGGAACACCACCTTGCGATCATGCGGGATATTCAAATGGCGCTAGCAGGCCGTTGAACAGCCCCCGCCTCTCGGTTAAAAAAATAGGGGCGGTCACTGGTGGTGACCGCCCCTCGGAACCGCCTCTAGCTTTTAGCCAGCTCCAAGTGTCCGGGTGCAGTGGACACTTTGGCGCCATTCGCCCAAACGTCGCTGTCGCTTGGGTAAACAGACACCCCCATTCATAAATGGTGAGGATGCAGGAAGCCTGAACTCCCACAGGTTCAATCTCGACGTGCCTTTCCTTTTCCTAAAGTCCCCCGTTCACCGCATTCTTCCGGCGAGCAGTTTTGGGATACGCAAATTGCACGTTCGTATGGGGACCCCTATTAGGGCGTCGCTGGGCACAAAAGAGAGCGCCGGAAGCAATCCGGGTTTCCCCAGCCGCATCCGGCGCTCTCCTCTCTCATACTCCCTATCTGAACCTCTCCTGGCCCAGCTTCGTCCGGCTCTCCTTTCCGAACACCCCATTGGACGCAGCCCCGGCCCAGAGCTTCCCGACACGCTCGGATTTTCTCCCCCAGGCTGGCTCAAAGTGCTTCAAAAATCGCTTCCGATGCCCTGTAGTGTGCTTATTCCAGACTTTAAAACAGTCCAGGGGCCCTGCCGACAAGTCGACCGAGCCCCTGAACATCTCTCCCCACGGCCCGCGAAGACCGCAAGTCCTTGAGCTCGCCAAGGTTTGGCGTAGGCGGTGGGTCCGATCGAGGGGGTCGGCAACCGCGCGGCTCGCTGTACTGGTTGGGTGTCCAAGCCCATCTCAAGCGAGCCGGAGATGGCTTGGGATCCTCACCTTTCTTCACGTCGGTCCAAGGCGCTATTGAGCGCTTTGGGCCGAGACCTCTTCCAGGAAATCAGTGGAAAGAACGACTTGGATAGATCTGAATGCGCAGCAGGCTTCGATTACTTTTCGGGATTGCAAGACTGCTTTGTAGGGCTTTGGAAAGCGCCCGGTAAAGCGTGACCCTACAAGCAGCGAAGCTCGCTCGCGGGCCCCACGGGTCATGAGCCCACGAAGAATGGGCGTCTGCATACCAGTCTACGAGGAGAAAACTTCCCAAAGCAGGCGCTGGGCGACCTCGGGCATTGCTCGCAGCCACACACCTGGTAATTGCTTTTGGGCATAGGCGCCTGCACAGGATTCCCTAAATCGACGGACCTGAGTCGCTCCGGATTCGGCCACAGAAGCCAAGCCCTGACCCGCACTTCGCAATTCCTCGAGATCCCCCACCAATGCAGAGGTCAATAGCCAACTGGCCCACGCAAGAGGCATGTCCGGGGCACAGGTCGCGGCGGCACGGCTCGCAGCATGGGCTTCCTGAAGCCGGCCGCGCTCCCGGTAGAAGGCGCTCTGCTGAATCCATGCGAGGGCCCGATTCCTGCGGGCCAATGGCCTGGAAACCAGGCGGGCCATCAGCGTGTCAGCCCCATGAAACAGTCCCTGCTGATGGAGGGCCTGAGCCAAGCATAGGCGCCGTTCGAAACTAGGACTCAACCGCACCGCCATCGATGCCATAGCCACAGACAGTGCTTGGCCCCGAATCCTCTGGAGACGGTAATCATTCAACAAGGCCTGCATCTCGCGCCCGAGGGGCCAAAGGCGTTGCAGCAGGCCCGCACGCAGGCTCCAAAACGCGTAGCTCGCGTCGGAACGCTCCCCTTCCCCTGCCAAGCAAAAAGGTACCACGGTTCCCTGCCCCTTTGATTTGGCCAGCGCCGCTTGAGCGATTCCATGGAAACAGCGTGCCATGCCATTGCAATAGGCCCGCAACGAATGTCGCTCAATGCGGCCGACAAACAAGGATTGGGCACTCGCCTCTCCGCGGTCCGGAACCGTCTGGGATTCGCTCTGATCAACGGCCTCTTGGAGGCTCGACTGAAGGTAGCTCTGAGCTTCGCGCTCGAATTGATTTCTACGACCTTGCATGGTATTCCCCCCCCGTATTTCTTTCCGGAATCTGAATGGAAGGCCATAGGTCCTCCAGGAAAAGCAATGCCTTGAGTGCACTGCGCACTTCGATTTTCAAGCGGTGGCGTGGACCTAAACCCATCTCAACGCAGCGCTCAACCGAATATCTATCTACAAGCAATGCAAAAAAGGCACGGCGCGTTTCATCGGGTAAGCGGTGAAACCGAACGGACGCTTCAAGCGTCGTATGGAGTTCCACGGCAAAGCTGTGCACCAAGCAGTAGTGATGAAAATCGTCTCCAAGAGCCGGTGGTAAAC
>JBLFXY010000202.1:0-7422 GCA_047611645.1 Glaciecola sp. | reverse complement strand
GGATTCATCCGTGTCCTTATGTACCGCCGGGTGACGGTGCTTTCTATGACGGCGTACACCTGGAGCAGGGCGCCAAAGACGCATGGGGCCAAACCCTCGCAAAGCTGCTCTAACAGCCGCCGCAAGGGCCGTTAAGGAATGGTCAGAGCTAAACCATTCGTGAAGTTCGAGTGGCCCTGGACCAAGGTCTGCGGAACTTATGATTTGGGATTTGGGATCCGGACATGGAGTGCGGATGGCTCCAACACGTGGGCGGTCGCATGGGCAAACCTGCAACCGTTTCGTTGATGTCAGGAACCTGGTTCCAGGAGATGGGCAGCGCGGAAGCTAGTACCTCTGGACCCATACGAGTGGAGGTCTTGAAGGACCAGCAGGTGGACCTGGGGCCCATCAGTTTGGGCCAAGTCGGTTGGTTAGAGATGTCCAATGCGCCAACCGGACGCGAGTGGTTTGTGGTTTAGGAACAACCGGGTCGCCCGCGCTTCGTCGCCTACTCGGGACAGGGGCTAGCGACGGAGGACGGACTTAGAAACTTCTTAGCTGAGCCTCCCGGCGTCTACCGCATCCAACAATGGATCTCGGAGACCGAAGAAGAAGACGGTAGCACCATCGATTGGGGCACCATCGAACGAGCCCCTCAGGGACGTCGAAACCTTAGCGCAAAAGCGTCCGACTTAACGGCTTCCGAGTCGCGTCCCTGCAATTCAATGGGCGGCGATATTCAACGCCATCGATAGATCCAGTGATTGGCGGGCGCCACGCGAGGGGCGTTGGAATCCAGCACCAAAGCGACACCTAGCTGCGACTCCTTTTGACCGCTGCGTGCGTTGTATTTGGTTTCACCCCAACGCCGGCCCAGGGCGACCATTTCGAATTGGGTAAAGCGTTGGCCGTCGTGCACGGCGCGTCCCAGTATTTTGCACTCGAGGCCACCTTCCCATTTCCCGGTTCGTTCTGCTTGCGTGTGGCCTGAAATAGCCAAATGAAGGGATTTTCCTTCGACGCGAGTCACTTGAAAGGTGATTTGAGCGGTCTTGATCTGATCCGCTTTGTAGGCCGGCGTTTGTCCGCGCACGTTGTCGATCAAGTTGCTTCGGGCCAGTCGAAGTGCGAGCGGCTTGGGCATGGGGTTCGTTGCACCGACGATCGATTCCGGCAGCATGGAATCCACCTCGTCCTGACGGAACCATGCAAAGTCCTGGTTCCAAGCCTCCCGCCTCCAGTCTGACTCAGCCAGCTCCTCTTGGACTTTCAAGTCTCGTGACACACAGCGCAGCACTAGCCCGTCCACGGGGAAGAAGCGTTCAAAGCGCGTGTTCTTATCGGGCTTGAACGCCTTGCCTACGCGTTGCGCGGGCTTCATGCCTTTCCATTGGATCAGGGCTTTTTCCAGCATGGAGGCCATAGCCTTACCATTGCGAGTATTCACCGATGCGAGGAATTGGCCGGAAGGGGCCACCGCGTAAACACCCTGGCGAGTATCGGTCGGCTGCGTGCGACCTCCGTAGTGTCCTTGCTCCGAGAAGCCTTGGAAGAAGCGGGCCTCCGCATCCTTTCCACGTTGCAAGCGATGAACTTCATCCGCCACGGGAACAAAGCTCTTCAACAACTCTTGGACTTCCTTGTTGGACCAGACAGACCGCCTGGCCGCGACACCATTGTTTCAGACACAGCCCAATGGGTGCCCGTTCATAGCCCAAAGTAAAATGGGCTTCTTCGCAACCTGCGCATCGGCAATCCCATCCGCCAGCGAAACCCGCCAATCCACGTCCTTCCAGAGCAGCTCAGACTCGTCAGGGAGAATTTGCGCCAGGATCGAGTCGAGGTTCTCCGGGGCTAGGCTCTTCGGTTCCTGCGACGGCAGAAGCGACACAATGACGGTCAATGCGAGTGTTAGGGCAATCATGAATCCATTGTACTGAGCCAGGCACGAATCCGCCGCTTGCATGGGGAGATTGCCTGGAACCGACGGCTCGGATGCAAGCGGCCGAGCGTGCGGGGCTCCTGGCGCCGGTCAGTGATGTGCTGATAAAAAAAACCGCCGCAGCGTCCGGGCCTTTGGGGGCGCGGGAGCTGCGGCGGTTTTGTTTGTGGGTTGAGAAGGGGTTAGATCTTCTCTTCCGGGATTTCGGGGAGGTCGACCTTCTCCCAATCTACCTTGGGGCATTCGGCGTAGAGTTCGTCTAGGCCGTAGAAGTCGCGGGCTTCGGGTTGTAGGACGTGGACGATGACGTCGCCGAAGTCGGCTAGGACCCACCATCCGAGTTCTACGCCTTCGGCGCGGGCGTGGGTTTCTTCCGCGGCCTTGAGACGGTAGTGGACACTGTCGTACATGGCGCGTACGTGGGGGCGGCTGGTGCCGGTGATGACTACGAAGTAGTCGGCGAACTTGATTTGATCGCTGACGTCGTAGACGGTGATGTCGACGCCTTTCTTCTGATCGGCGATGTAGGCAGCCGCAGCGGCGAGTTGACGGGATTCGATGACGATGTCTCCGGAAGGTGGGGGTATATGTACGGCGCGGTCGATCGCTGGGATCGAGCGCGCCGTGTATGTTTAGTTTGGTGCCCGAACGGAATCAATCATGATTCCGTTCGGGCTCCAAGCCTGCCTAGCTAACGAACCAGGGCAGGAAGACCAGGCTGACCACGGTCATCAGCTTGATCAGGATGTTGAGGGAGGGGCCGGAGGTGTCCTTGAAGGGGTCACCGACAGTGTCGCCGACGACGGCTGCTTTGTGAGCATCGCTGCCCTTGCCGCCTTCGCCGCCGTTCTCAATGAACTTCTTAGCGTTGTCCCAGACACCGCCAGCGTTGGACATGAAGATGGCCATCATGACGCCGGTGACGAGCGCGCCACCGAGCATTCCGCCCAGGGTTTGAACGCCCATGACTTTACCGACGAAGACGGGAGCCAGAACGGCAACCGCGCCGGGAAGAACCATTTGCTTGAGCGATCCCTTGGTGGAGATGTCCACGCAACGGGCGGCGTCCGGCTTAGTGGTGCCTTCCAAAATGCCGGGGATCTCGCGGAACTGACGACGAATCTCTTCGACCATCAAGTTGGCAGCTTTACCCACGGCGCGCATGGTCATGGCGCTGAACAAGAACGGTAGGAAACCACCGATCAAGAGGCCGATCATCACGTTGGAGTTGGTGATGTCCAGGTCCAGGCGGATGCCGCCAGCCAAGTTCCTGGCCGACTCGCTGAATGCGCTGAACAAAGCCAGTGCGGTCAGTGCGGCGGAACCGATAGCGAAACCTTTGCCGATGGCTGCGGTGGTGTTACCCACGGCGTCCAGAGCATCGGTGCGCTTGCGAACTTCTTCGGGAAGCTTAGCCATCTCGGCCAAACCGCCAGCGTTGTCAGCCACCGGGCCGTAAGCGTCTACGCCGAGTGATATACCCAGGGTGGAGAGCATGCCGACGGCGGCGATAGCGACGCCGTACACGCCGGCCATTTCGTAGCTGGTGTAGATAGCAGCACAGATCAGGATGACGGGCAGGGCCACGGACTCCATTCCGGTCGCGAGACCGTGGATGATGTTGGTGGCGGCGCCGGTGTTGGACTGCTTGGCAATGTATTGGGCCGGCTTGGCTTCCATTGCGGTGTAGTACTCGGTGACTTTGCCGATCAAAACGCCGGCGACAAGGCCGGAGATGACAGCGTAGAACAGGGAGCTAGCTCCAGCTTTGCCGTTGATCAGGGTCTCGGGCAGTTCGATCAAGCCGCCGAAGGTCAGCAGTGCGGTGGCACCGACGACAATGAGCGAAGCGACGATCAGGCCCTTGAAGAGAGCGCTGTGCAGGTGGTGCTCGTCGGTGGCCTTCACGAAGAAGGTACCCACGATGGAGGCGATGATGCCGAAGGCGGCGACAGCCATGGGCAGCATGATCATGCCGACTTGGCCTTGCATGGCGGAGCCGTCCGCATTGGTGTACGCGAACGCACCCAAGGTCATGGCGGCGATCAGCGATCCTACGTAGGACTCGAACAGGTCGGCACCCATGCCGGCCACGTCGCCCACGTTGTCACCCACGTTGTCGGCGATGGTGCCGGGGTTTCTGGGGTCGTCCTCGGGGATGCCGGCTTCGACTTTGCCCACCAGGTCGGCGCCCACGTCGGCGGCCTTGGTGAAGATGCCTCCGCCCACGCGGGCGAAGAGTGCGATGGAGGATGCGCCGAAGCTGAATCCGAGCACCTGCTGGAGCACGGCGGCGTCAATCGCGTTTCCACCAGCGTAGACAATCGTGAAGATCGCAACGCCGACGAGGCCGAGGCCCACAACGCACATGCCCATCACGGTGCCGGAGCTGAACGCCACATCGAGTGCGCTAGCAAGGTCCTTGGTGGCTGCTTGCGTGGTACGCAAGGCGGCGCGGGTGGCGGTGTGCATACCGAAGTAACCAGCGAGGCCGGAAGCGACAGCACCGGCAACGAATGCGATGGCGGTCTTCGGGCCCAGGCCTTCGGCGGGGATCAGGTAGATCACCGCGGTGACGCCTGCCACGAAGAAGGACAACCAGATGTACTCAGCTTTCAGGAAAGCAGCAGCACCCTTCTGGACCAGCACGGAGATGTCTTGCATCTCTTGCGTGCCTTTGTCCTTCGCCATGATCGACTTGTACTTGATTAAGGCGAACACGAGCGCGAGCACGGAGGCGGCGCACGAGATATAGAGGACGTATTCGGTCATGACTTCGGCAGTCTGCTAACGAGGGGGCAGATCGTGGGGGGTCGAGGCGGCCGCAAATGGGTGTCGCCAGGGATTTAGGGTGCCCTACAATAGAAGGGACACGGTGGAGGTCAACCTGTAGCCGCAGACTCCCTGGTCAAAAATGTGGGAGAGGTGAGTTTGGGCCGCCACCCGATCTCGGGCCAGCGTGCTCTTGGGGAGCTATTTAGGGTCCGTGGGCGGATCGGAATCCTGGCTTTCCGCGGCGTGCCTCTCGCTTAGGCCGAGCTTGGCGACCTGCCTTTCCCGCCGATGAACCAACATGCGCACACAAACGAAGGCCAGGACGAGCACCAAAACGAAGCCTAATGTCTCTGTGGAATCCTTGATTCCGGCTTCTAGGCGCCCGATGTTCTTGCCGAAGGCCTTTCCGATCAAGATGTACATGGGGACCATGATCAGGGCCCCGGAGGCGTCGGCCAGCAAGAATCGACCGTAGCTCATGCCCAAGGTGCCCGCGCTGAAGAAACCGGGTAAGCGCACTCCTGGTAGGAATCGGCAGGTGAAAATGGCCCAGCTACCATGCTTCTCAAAGCGCTTCTCAATCAGGGTGAAGCGCTCAGGGTGTAGGATTCGGCTGGCAAAAGGGAGTTTGAGAGCCTTGGGACCCAAGGTCCTGCCCAGCCAGAAGGGGATCGAGTCTCCGATCAGGGTCGCCACCCAGCACGTGACCATGATCGGAAGCATGCTCACCAAACCCTGATGCAGCAAATACCCGGAGCCCACCATGGTGACCTCCTCGGGCACGGGCAGCCCGGCTCCAGCGCCCACGAGTATCAAAAACGGCGCTCCGTAGCCCAAGCGCCCATAAATGGAGCTCAGGAAGCTTTGTTCAGCAAGGGCCAAAATCACGCAGATGATCTTAGCCCAGCCGCTAGGTCAGGGCCACACCCTTTGCTCCGCTCCCAGAATGGCTATCGCGTTTCGCCAGCTGCGTGCTCGTGCGCACCCTTCACGATGTCGAGGACACGCTGGGCTCGCGGGTGTTGCCGCTCTAGGGCATGCATTAGGTGCGTCATGCCCAGTTCGTGGGCGGCTTCAGGGCCGCCGGGCCAGGGCAGGGGGTCTACCTCGAGCTCCGCCAGGAACTCGATGTACAAAATGAGGGTCTGGCCCAGCACTAGATGAACCTCGCCCGGGTCGCGGCTTTGCTGGATGCCTTCGAGCAGAACGTCAATGCCAGCCTGCATCCAAGCGATGCGCTTGGCGTCGTCGGGTTCGTTTTGGAAGGAGGCGCGGTCGAAGATCAGGTGCGAAGCCAGGGTCGCCCAACCCTCCGGCGAGTCGCTGTCCAAAGCCAGGGCGCGGTCCGCGTGCAAATAGGCCTGCTCCCGGGATCCCCTGGCGAGGTTCTGATCGAACTGAATCCATTGCCAGCTGGCGGCCAGGCTGGCTAGCGGGCTGCGCGGATGCGAACTCTCCGGCTCGCTCCGAAGGAATGCGGTGGCGAGGCACACCAGGCCGGCGAGGGCCAAGATCCAGGGAGTCCATCGTCGGCTCATCTGTCGATCCCCCAAGCGCGCAGGCCGCGGCGTGCCAGGAACCAGCAGCCGATCAGCAGGGGAATTGCGAGCGCTGCAGCCGGCCACGGAAGGGGAGAGGCCCCCATGGAAACCCGTTGCCATGCCAGGGCCTCCGGCCAGGCGGCCAGCCCACCGGGAGTGGCGTTTGCAATCCCAACGCCCAAGAGCAGAGCCAACGGGATCGCGATGGTGGGGCGCAACCAAGTGCACGCAGCCACAACCAGCGCGAGCATCAAACCTGCCCACAGCCATGCCCGCAGGCCCAATCCAAGCCAATGGCCCGTGGCATTCTGCGTGGAGAGGGTCACTAGACTTTGCGTGCCAAGAATTCCGAGTCGGCCGCCTCCCCGGTTGGCCAGGGAAATGCGCACGGGCTCAGGACCTTCGGGCAGCGCAACGGTCAGCCATTTGAGGGTGTCCACGCGCGCTTCGCTCTGTATACCGATCGAGTCCTTGCTCGCGGTGAGCATGGCCGCCGTGGTTGGATCGGCACCCACGGTGGGGCGCACCAGAATCGCTAGGGCATCAGAAGAGTCCGCGTCCAGTTCGTGTTGCAAAGCTTGCCCTGGAGCAATCGAGGCATCGGTCTTCCAGTGGATCACGCGCTCGATTGCATGGCTCGGTGCTTTGCCGTCGTCGCTGGCCACCAAAACGACAAAGAGCATCGTCATCGCCAAGCCCGTCGCCAAGCACGTGCCGAGCCAAAGGGACAAAACGTAAGCCCCCGGACCCACGCCCAGCGGTGACAACCAATTGGCTTCCTTGCGGCTCAATTGCCGCAACCGGATGCCCAATTGCAAAGCGGCCCATAGCACCCAAAGCCAAGCACCTTGCTGCAATGCCCAAGACAAGCGCACCAAGGGCACATCCTGCAAATCCCCATAACCCGCGGTGCGGCCCCAGCTCCAACGCAAGCCCAGCAAAGAAACCACGAACAAGAGACCTGGGAAGCCCAGGCACAGTCGCCGCATCTGCAAGATGACGAGCGGCGCGATCGAGGGACGCTTAGCGCCCATCGTTGGTCTTGGCGCCGCTGTTAGAGACGTCGCTAGAGTCGTTGGTTTCGCTAATGGCGTTGGTCTCGGCCCCCTTGTAGATCTCGATCGCATCTCGCAGGGCAGGTACCGTGCGCACTTGGCGCACACCCTGTTCACGGAGCCAGTC
>JBLFXY010000201.1:0-7438 GCA_047611645.1 Glaciecola sp. | reverse complement strand
CAGGCATTCTCCCTCCACTTATGCGAGAACGCTCCCAGCTGGCTGCGCCAGGCGGGAGCGTTCTCGCATGTGGAAGGATAATACCAGGCACCGTACTTCCTCGGGACTGTACCTTGGCTCCTAGAACTTGATGCGCCAGCCGATTACGGCGCTCCACTCTTGGGAGAGGGCGGGGCCGTCTAGCCATTCTTCGACGGGGAAGCCGATTTCTAGGGCCAGGTGGTTGTTGCCGTTTTTGTCGAGGTCTTTGCCGAGGCCGCCGTAGAGGGTGACGCGGCTGCCGCCTTGGCGTAGGGAGTCTTCGAGAGGGTTGCGTAGGGGGACCATGTCCGGGTCGGAGCCATGCAGGTCGCCCCACCAGTTGGCTTCGGCGCGTAGGGAGCCTTGCAGGTCCTTGGCGAGCTCTTTGCCTGCCCAAACGTCGAGGCGGAAGGAGTTGCCGCGGAACCAGTCTTCATCGTTGGCGCCTTGCAGGTGGATGCGTCCGGCGGCGCGGGCTCCCACGCGCACTTTGCCCAATTGGCTTTCGAGCAAGACGCCGGGCAATAGGTCCAAAGTGCCCGAGCCCAGCTGCATGGTGTAGGGCAGGGTTGTGCCCGGGGCTCCGGCATAGTTGTCGGTGGCGTCGATCTCGCCCGTGGGCAGGCTGAGGCCCGCCATGTAGCTCAAGCGCGTGGCGCCGCGATCGTAGGAGCGAAAGACGCCGCCGATTTGCACGTCGCCCAAACCGGACGAGTCCACGTTGTTCTCGCCGCCCAGGCTCAGGTCCTGATCCAAGTCGTGGGTCGTGTACGGAATCACCACGTACAGATCCCAGCGCTGGTTGAATCCAAAGAGCGCTTCGAGTTCGTAGCGGCGGTCCACTTGTTCGGTGGGCGCGATCGCGTAGCCACGAGCGAAGGCGTCGGCGCTGGAGAGATCGTCGCGGCTGTCGCGCAGCCCGTCAAACTGTTGCTGACTCACACGCAGGCTGACACCGAATTGGCCGGTGGCGACCTGTTGGGTGAGCGGCACTCCGATGGGAGCGTAGGTGCGACCTGCTAGGCGGTTTTTATGCCTGCCGCTGCGTTGTGCGCTGGCAACATCTTGCCCGTCGGGTTGGAGCTGCGTTGCAGGATCGAGGATCGCCTTAATTTCCTCGGTGGTCGGACCTGCGATTGCCACAACTTCATCCGCTTTGGGCTGGTCGAGGAGTTCGGGAGCGGGAACCTGCGGGACGACCTGTTTAGGGGCCAGCTCTTGCATAGGCAAGGGGAAATTCCCGGCGGTCAGAGGTTGGGCGTTTTCCGTCGTTGCGGTGAGGACTTCGTCGGGCGACGAATCCTGGGGATGGATCAAGGCAAACCCCCGCGCCATAAGCAGAGGGGAGAGGGCAACGAGGAGAAAGGGGAGAGGCTTCATAGGGCGATCCGGGTGGTTGGAGGGGGCCGGGTGGGCCCGCCGCCTATTCAGCAATTGTAGGGAGGCACGGCGCCTCTAATGAGCGCCTATTAGCTCCTCGTCTCGGAAAAGCCACTAGGGAACTCTATAAGGGGATTACGTGCGATTTTTTGAGTCATGGGCGGAGTGTGCGCAGGGCACAAAAAAAGCCCCCCCAGCCTTAAGGACTGGGGGGGCTTTGAGATCTATCGAATCAAAAGTTGCCGAGAACGACGGAATTCTGGTCCACGGCGCCAGCGAAGAGGGGCAGGAAGCCGAGCCATGCGGAGGGGTTGCTCGCCATGTAACCCACGGTGCGGGTCAAGTTGACCAGGACGGAGGGGTCGCCTTCCATCGTGCTGACCAGGTCACCGGCTTCGTTGATGCGGGTGACGGAAACCGTGGGGCGCACGTCCTTCATCAAATCGGGGAAGGTGGGCATGATCAAGCCCGCGTCGCGCTCTACGTTTATTTGGGAACGCACGCTGTTGGCTAGGCCGGAGCAAAGCAAGCTCGTGATGCCGTAACCTTCGCGCATGAAGGCATCGTCGCGGAAGAAACTGACACCGTAGAGGTTGCCGTAGTTGCCGTCGAAGTTGGAAGCGAACTGGGCGTTGTACAACAGGCTGGCACCGCTGTTGGTTTCCATTTGGGCAGCCACCAGGGCCGCTTGCGGGGTCAGCCCGATGAACAGGTTGCCCTCACCCATGACGATGGTCGGCTCGAAGGGAACCGGCAGTCCGGGGAAGGTCAGGGTATGGCAGGTCATCCCGTTGCGGACGATGCTGCGCATCTGAATGTAGCCTTCCGCTTCGGAAGCCAAGACGCCGTTGAGCATTGCGGATATGCTCAGCATGCCTGCATTCAGCTTTTCCGCATCCGTGACCTCCATGAACATGACCATGGACATGAGTCCTCCGCCACCGGTGCTGTCGGAGAAGTAGGTTCCCATATGGGTGCCCATGTGGTCGAGCAGGTCGCGCTTGATGTTGACGCCGGTAAAGCCTTCGAGCATGGCGACCGGATCTTCGATGCCTACTTCCGCGAGGAAGGGCTCAGCGAGATCGAGCACCATGTCGAACGTGCCGTTCATGTCGAACGACTGCACGCTGGCCATGGTGGCATCGGCGGGGATCAACCTAAGGTCCTCTGCGGTCAAGCCTTCGGTGGGCAATGCGCCCAAATCTTGCAACGCGGCGCCAAATCCAGGCAGAACGACCGAGGTGTAACTCTTGGTGCCGTCGGAGCCACAGGCCATTTCCATTGAGAATTCGTCCAAGTGCAAAGCGCTTGTGATGTCGTTGACGATGCTGCCGACTTGGGGCTCTGCCATTTCGAGCATGGGCATGACCATCTCGAGCGCGGTGCCCATGTCCATGCTGACCGCGAAGGTCGGGGCCAGGTTGTTGGGTAGGGTTGCGGAAAGCAGGGTCAAGGGGCCCACGGTGGGCTCGGCGGCCGACATGACCAGGGCGCCTCCCTCAATAACGCCCAAGCGCAAGGGGAAGGGAGCCCCTTCAAAGGGCAGCCAGCCTTGGGCGTCGCGGGCGCCAACGGGGGCTCCGACTTGGCTTAAAAGGCCCTCTATATTGGTCATCCAGTTGACGGCCGTATCCCAATTGCCCGGGTTGAGCATGATCATGGCGGAGACCGGGATCATGGAGGAAGCTTCGCGGGCATCCATGATGCGAATGGTCTTGGCCGATCCGATCATCTCGTAGACCATGGGGATCAGGTGCGGCGGCATCTCACTCAGCTCGGGCATTTCACCGGGAAGCTCGAGTAGGCGCTCTCCTAGCAGATCGAACGCCCCGCGCAGGGCTTGGTCCTTGGGGTGCTTGAGGAGGTTGTCGGTGCTTTCAATGAAGACTGAAAGAACGTCTTGGGGGATCGGAATGGCGATCGGGGCCGGTGCCATTGTGGGCGCGGCGGCGAGCAGGGCGGTGAGAAGTGTCATAGCTTTGGTGTGGAGTATTCAGGTGACTGAAACTCGCTTACGCAGGTGTCGGGCAAGAATTGCAGGTTTGATTTACTTTTTTTAGACAAAAAAGGCAATGGAAAGGGCGTTCAAAGGCCAAGGAATGTGCTTAGCGGCCGGTTGGGCGTTAGAGTAGGTCCTGTAAAGTGTGGCTATTAGGTCACACACAGTTACGGACTCCGAACAAGGGACATCCAAACGTTGAATCCTGAAACCGATCCCGCATGCGAGCCGCAGGCCACACCCAAGTCGGGTCCCCTCGATATGACGCTCGCGCAGCGCGAAGCCTTGAGAGACCGTCGACCGGGGGCCATGGAGGCCTTTTTCGAGACGTTCTTCGATCCTCTGTACCAGTACATCTGGCGCATGGTGGGTCGATCGCATCTGGCAGAAGACTTGACCCAGGATGTGTTTATGCAGATCCACAAAGCCCTCGACCGATACGACCCCCAGCGCTCTCTAAAGCCCTGGGTGTATACGATCGCAACCAACCGAGTTCGCGACTTCTGGAGATCCCGGCGTAATCAGCAGAGCAGCCGAGAGGAAGAATTGGACGATTCCCTCGGCCGCGAGCGCTTGCGGGACGATCGCCCCGGACCTGCCCACGAATTGGACTCGAAGGAGATGGGCTCCACCGTCGGCGAGGCGATCGACGCCTTGTCTGAAACGTTGAGAACAACCTTTGTGCTTCGATTCCACGAGGGCCTTTCCTTTGGGGAAATAGCCGAGATGGTCGATCGCAACGAGGTCGCCGTGCGCAAGCGCTATTCGCGTGCCCTTGAAGAGTTGCGCCGAGGTCTTGCGCATCTAGATCCTATGGGGCAAGACTTCTCTGCGGAGGGGGCGAAGTAATGTCGAACGACCCACTTCCTTTTGGCCACGGGATTCCGAACTACGGATCCAAAGGGCCTGAGCGCTTGGAAGCGACTTTGCGCAACTCACCCGTAGATGCTGCGCGCGAAGCCTTTCGTGTCGAGTTGAAAAATCGTTTCCTAACGGGTGGGGTTGACGGCTCGCATGCCGCAGAGAGCGCGCTTGTTGGATCTCCCAGTGACTCCATTCGTGGAGCCTTGCAAGCTTGGAGTGCGCCTGCGCCCGACCCCGAATTCCGTAGTAAAATGCGCGCTCAATTCCTGGAGCCGGCGGAGTCGGTCATGGACCGTGCGCAAGAAGCCCTAGGTTCGGTTGAGACGGCTCAGAAGCCAGCTCCCGAGAGTTCAGTGCCGACATCCAATGTCGTTTCCGAGGAGCCCATCCGCCAGGTGGCTGCCCGTGGGTCGGTGAAGAAGAGCCCCGGAACCCTGCTCCGTTTTTGGGCGCCGATGGCTGTGGCCGCAGCGCTTTTGGTCGTATTCCTTGGCCCCAAATTTGGGGGACAAGAGGAGCCGACCTCCGTTCCGAATGCCTTTGCTTGGAGCCTGCCCGAATTCCCGGCCGACTTGAAGTGGACCATCGATGGCGAAGAGGTGACCTCCTCGCTGAGCGCTCAACAAATTAGCGAGCGCCTGGAAACCGCAAAAAGCGTGGCCGCACTGAATGGTGGAGGTTTACGCCTCATATTTGGACGTCTTTTCCAGGTCGAGGTGGCGCAGGGCAGCACATTGGACTTGTCCAATTTCAGCGTGGCCAATTCCAACACCAAACTTCAATTGGGCATGCTCGGTGATGCGGGTGGGTTTTACTTCCAGACTGGACCTGATTTCAAAGCCAACCAATACGAGTTGAGCTTCAAAACTCCCGATGCCGAGGTTGCAGTGGTCGGCACGGTGTTCGCCGTGGATCGATTCCCGGCGGGTATGGGGATGGAAGGCACTTGTGTGTGTTGCGCTGATGGATCCGCGAGCGTGCACGACAATGGCGCTCAAGAGGCGGTCACCACCCAGGGTAAATCTTGTTTCGTCCCGCCCGGCGATAAGATGTTCATGGAAGGTGAGGTCGTGCCTGCTCACCTAGCACCCATGGATGATCTGGTCGGTGCCAGCCTGCCCGCGAATTGGGTGGATTGAATTGCGGATGAGTCAAAACAGGCCGCAGGTGTGAAACCTGCGGCCTGTTTTTTTAGGCGTCAATGTTAGACGTCAATGGGGGCGCGCCAATCGGCGCTAGGTACGGGCCGACCTCCACGCCTGCGCGTGGAGGACTCGAGTTTGCGCACCCATGTGGCACGTTGTTTTTCAATGGAGCGCAGCCAGGCGGATACATTGCGAATCGGCTTGCCCTGGCCGGTACGGGCATTCTGGTAGCGTTCCAGGAATAGCACTTGCTCCTCCCGCGTCCAGGTTTCCGGCCAATCCAGCGCCAGGCAAGCGATGTCGTAAGTGGGGCCGCGCAGGCCCAAGCCCGGTCCACCAGCCCAGGAATCCAGGAACCCAACGGGTTGTAGATGCGAGCCGGGCGCGATCATGAGATTGCGGGGGAATAAGTCATGATGCACGAAGTGCAAGCTGTGCATGCGCGCCACTTCATCGGCCAGGTATCGAATGCTTTGTTGACGGTTGGGGGTATCTAGCGTGCTCCAAACCTCGGCCCAAGTTTGACGGTCATCCATCGTTTCGGTGAGCAACCATTGGTAACGAACCAAGCCGCGCTGTCGCCATTCGCCGACCGCAAGGGGGCGCGGTGCGGCAAATAATCGCTCGCGTAACCAGCGTAGATTTCTGAATTCGCTGCGCCGGGGATGGGGCTGCCTTAGCAGGAGTTGCTTGGTCCGATAGCGCAGCGCGGTCTTCGTGCGCAGTGGGCCTCCTTTCCAGTAGCCGCGATGATGGCCCACGGTTTCGAATTGGGCTTGCACCGCAAAGCCCGATTCTTCCACACGGGTTATGAGCTCGCGCGGATCAAATCCAGACACGTGCGCAATGCTCCAGGCGTCCAGGTTTAGAAACTCGATGGTCGGGGATTGCATGCGGCTAGGGCTGGCGTTGCATGGCAACAAAGGCCTGCTGACTCAAGCCTTTCATGGAGTGACTGTAGGCGAGCACCTGCCCACCCTCGGCTTCGATCCAGGCTTGCAGGTCCTTCTTGGAAACCGCGATGCGGCGATCCTGGTTGCGGACCTTGCGCAGGCCAACGCGACGGCGCCACGCATGCCAGGAGGCTGAATCCCAGAAGGACATGAGGACCGGTCCGGACCCGATGCGGAGCAGCTCGCGGATCAATGCTCGGCGCTGTTGCGTATTCTGCAGGTGGTGAAACAGGCGGCAGCAGACCACCGCATCGATGCTGCGATCCGCAAACGGCAAGGCGAAGGCGCTGCCCTGGATGAGGCGTTCGGCGCCGTGGGATCCGAGCATGGAGGGGGATGCATCCAGGCTGATGGGCGCCGGGGTGAAGCGGCTCAAGGTTGGGTACAAGCGACCCGTGCCGCAGGGTGCATCCAGCACGGTTTTCAGCGGCAAGGGCCCCGCAAAGCGGCTCAGCAGCTTGTGTACGATCTTGGGGTCGTGGCCCGACCGGCGGCTATTCGCGAACCGCGGACCCGCGTAGTGGGCGCCGCTAGAGTCCTGGTTCCAACGATCTTTTAGCGGCGTATTTTCCATGGGGCGGCAGCCTATCAGAACAATTGAACCACCGAATCCCTGCATTTAGAAGCGGGCAACCAGGGGCATAACTCGGGAGCAACACGGGGTCATAAGCCGTTCCAACACGGGGTGTTGCGTAAGGCTCGATAAATTTATTGGGTGTTGCAAGCGACCCAAATCGAGGGTTCTAATAATTTGACGAGCGATGAAACAGGCCGAGTCACGCGAGCGAACCGGCATGTCACAACGAACGCTCCAATTTGTGAGGTTTCGGGTCGGATGGGTGCTGGCAGGCAATCCCAATCCATGGTCCGAAGTCTTTGCCGCTGATCGAATGTATTTTTGGTCGGGGGCTTATTTTTGGGTGCGGGCGAAGACCTCGAGCCTGACGGCCCCATGGGATTCGGTTTGACAGCATCTCGGCTATAGGAGTGTGTCGGGCATAGAGGATTTCGCCAGAAACCGCCCCTCCATTCCGGCACTGCGTTGGATCTCCCCCCGATAGCGTTCAACTATAGGG
>JBLFXY010000200.1:0-7446 GCA_047611645.1 Glaciecola sp. | reverse complement strand
CGACGCGGACCTGCAAATGTTCCGCAACCAAGGGAAAGAATTCGAAGAGCTATTCGACTTCTCGGTTGCCCTGGAAGGCATGGCACGCCACGTCTCCACCCACGCCGCCGGAGTGGTCATAACCCCGCGCCCCACCCACGAGTTCGTACCCCTGGGCCGCAACGGCGACGACATCACGACCCAGTACTCCGCGCCCCAGCTGGAAGAGTTGGGACTGCTCAAGATGGATTATTTGGGGCTACGTACCCTGACCATCATCGAGAAGACGCTGCGCAACATCGAGGCCATGGGCGGCACTCCGCCCGACATCGAAGATTTACCCGAAGGCGATCCGCCCACCTACAAACTGCTCATGCACGGGGACACTCTGGGCGTGTTCCAGTTGGAATCCGAGGGCATGCGCAAGTTGCTCAACCGTCTGAAACCCGACTGCTTCGAAGACATCGCTGCCGTCTTGGCCCTGTACCGACCGGGCCCGCTTGAGTCGGGCATGGTCGACATGTTCTGCGATCGAAAGCACGGCATCGAAAAGGTCGTGTACCCCCACGAGAGCGTCGAGAAAATCCTGGGCGGCACCTACGGGTGCCTGGTGTATCAGGAGCAAATCATGCTCGTGTCCGTGGAGCTAGGAGGCTTCACGCTCAACGACGCCGACAACCTGCGCAAGGCCATGGGCAAGAAGAAGCCCGAGATCATGCAGCAGTTCTCGGCTCAGTTTGTGGAGGGCGCGGTGGCCAACGGCTGCGTGCGCGAAGTGGCCCAGGAGGTCTGGGACATCGTCATCAAGTTCGGTGGATACGGCTTCAACAAGTCGCACACCGCGGCCTACGCCGTGATCACATACCAGACGGCTTTCCTCAAAGCCAACTTCCGCACAGCGTTCCTGGCCGCGAACTTCTCCTGCGAGATGGGCGACTCGGCCAAGGTGAAGAACTTCTTGGACGACTGTAAAAAGAGCCGCTTGCGCATTTTGCCCCCCACCGTAGAAGAATCCGTGTGGGATTTTTTACCCGAGGAGGATGACTCGATCCGCTTTGGACTGGGCGCGCTAAAGGGTATGGGAAAACGTTCCGCCGACGCGATCGTGGAAGGCCGCGCGCGCATACAAGCCCAGGACCAACCCCTGGATTTGCACACCCTGTGCAGCGAAGTCGACCCCAGCCAGATTGGCAAAATCGCATGGGAAGCCCTGATCAAAGCGGGCTGCTTCGACCAGGGCGGCCACAACCGGGGCGCCGTGCTGGCCAGCCTGGAAGGCGCGATGAGCGATGGCTCCCTGCAGGCCGAAAGCCGACGCACGGGCCAAATGTCCATGTTCGAGGTCTTTGGCGATGCCCAACCCGTTTCCGCCGACACCGGTGTGAGTGACGGCATCGACGACTCCAAGGCTCTCAACCGCCTCGACACCCTGGGCCTCGAATACGACGTGCTCGGTTACTACCTCACCGGTCACCCGCTCGAAGAACGCGCCGGCATGGTCTCGCTGATCTCCAGCTCCCCCATCCCAGCCCTCGACAAACTCGAAGGCGGTACGGAAGTTCGCATCGCCGGCCTGATCCTGCAAAAGGCCGAAATGATCGTGAAGTCGGGTCGCATGGCCGGCCAAAAAATGTGCCGCTTCCGCTTGGAAGACTTGCACGGCTCCATCGGCGTCACCGTTTTCCCGCGCACCTACGCCGAGTTTAAAGATGCTATCGAGGACGGCGAGGTCGTGCTCTGCATGGCCAAGATCGAGGACTCCGGAGAAGAGCCCGCCCTGATCGTCGAACGCATCCTGCCCTTGGGCGCCGCCCTCGAACACTTCCAAGGTGGACTATCCATCCAACTGGAACCCACCGATCAAGCTCTGCTGGACCCACTGCAAGACATCATCGCCAACCACAAGGGCCCGCGCCCGCTCTTCCTACAGGTCACCGGCCAAGACGGAAAGTTGCGCCGCGTACGTTCGAACCCCAAGTCCTCGGTCAACATCGACGAAACCCTCGCGCACGAGCTCATCGAACTCCTGGGCGAAGGTCGCGTGGGCCTAGTACGTATCTAGCTTTGCGACGGCACGCCTAAACAGAGCCAAAACTTCTCTTGAGTATCGCTTTTTTTGATCTCGATCACACCCTACTGGACGGGGACAGTGACACATCCTTCCTCGACTACCTGGTGGATAAGGGGCAGGTCGCTGACGACATTCAGGTCGAAAAAGAAGCCGTGCATCGGGCCTATATGGCAAGCAAGCCCTGGCAAGCGGAGTATCGCACGCTGCTGCGCAGAATCTTTCGGGGCAAGTCCGCCTCCGACATGCAGGTACTCGCGCAAAGCCACGCGCAAAGTCATGTGCTACCCATGCTCTTTGCTGGCGCACGTGGACTCATCGCTGAGCAAGCGGCCCAGGGCCGCCAACTCGTGCTCTTAACCACGACCAATCAAGTGGTCGTGAATCCGGTCGCAAAGGCACTTGGCCTCGACCATGTGCTCTCCACTCGCCTAGAAATCGAAGACACCCGATTCACAGGGGAGCTTGAAGGCGGCACGTTTTGCACGGGCCCAGCCAAAGCAACGGCCCTGCTGGATTACTGCCAAGCGAACAACGTCGACCCCCAGCAATGCGCCATGTTCGGGGACGGACGCAGCGATCTGGAGGCCCTCGACGCCGTGGGCGAGCCGGTAGCAGTACATGCGATTCCCGAACTCGCAAAGCGCGCTCAAGAGCGCGGCTGGCCGAGCATCACCCTATAGCCAAGAGCTGATGGGTGAAGACGAGCCCCGCCCTGGAATCAAAGGAATTGCACAATCCTCGCACTGGTGAAGTTGGAGGTCGAGCTGCCACCGACTCGATCGCGGTGCCAGGCTTGGAATACATGACTCTGGCCCGCAAGCACCACACTGGAGCCCATTGGAGAAGGCACTTGGCCCAAGTCCAATCGGAATTGCGCCCGCCCCCCCGAATCGGACAAGCGCAGCTCGCCAGGCCGGTTGAAGCGTCCGAATCCTCCACCTAGGCAGAACACACCTTGGCTTCCTGGGGGAACGAAACCCATGGAGTCCATATCTGCAATGAGAAACAGGGTGAACTCTCCTTGGGGCAACGCGGATGCTGTGAGCGTGGTCACGTTGAGCGCAACCGTCTCGGAGCCGGTCACCTCCAAATGCCCGACCTGCCCCGTGGAATTTGCGACTCCAGCGCAAAGCGACTGCTGTCCGAACGCTTGCCCATTGCGTTGCAAAACCAGCTCGGAAGCCAGGCCCGCAGGCTGCTGTAGCTGCACGATGTCAAAATCCCCATCGCCTTCAAAATCACACACGTCCCAGCGATAGGTATAACGCGGAATTGTGGCCTCAACGATATCGACCCGGTTGCTCGGACCACCCGTGGCCTGGTTTTCTATGTAAGCCACGGTGCGCAAATCTCCGACATTGGAACTCCAAGAGAACTGCAAGTCCTTGTCTCCATCACCATCCATGTCCCGCGTTTCCGATCTCGTAAACGACAATGTACCGACCGTGGATCCGGGCGGTTGATCGAAAACAGGCGTTGGCGGACCGAAGCTCCCGCTGCCATCGTTGGCGCATACGCGGATGGAACCTGCCCCTATGAGAAACAGGTCCTGATCCCCGCCCCCATCCCAATCGGCCGCACGGGGAACGGGGGTCGTAGGAATTTGAATCCCCGTGGACGGAATTTGAAAGTTGCCTGGAGTCGAGTCGTTCCTGCGCCAACTCCAAGCCGCCCAATCGGTGTTTAGCCCTGCGAAGTCCAAATCGCCATCCCCATGCAAGTCACCCAAAAGCGGCTCACTCCCAGCGGTTTGCGAACCCAAAAACTGAACGAAGGAGAAACCGGCCGCTGAGCCCTCATACAGCATGTAGTTGGTGTACCCCAACGAATCGAGAACCCTCAGTATCAGGTCCTGCACCCCGTCTCCATCCATGTCGGCCAAGTCCATACCCTTCGTAACTGCAAATGGAAACATCACGACCGGATGCGTGATCCAAGACATGCCCGTACCATCGTTCCCATACCAATGGGTGGCATACTCGCCGGTGCGCCTTTGTTAGTGCAACACCCAGCCCTAAGTAGCAAGACTGGTGAGGCAATGCGGTCCCAATGAAGCTGGCTTATGCACCAACACCGCCTTCTAACGGAGGCCCATATCTCCTGCTGGACGGCGTCCATGGATGACAACGGATCCATCGACTTTTATCTCACGAATATAGACCTCTAGTCTCTTGGGTGATGCGTGCACAGTTGCCTCTCCGGGAGCTGTGTACTCGACATGCAGTCGGAACTCAAATCCACCTACAGCTTGCACATGGGCATCGCTGATAGCGACCGGGTAGCATGCGAATTTGGAACCAGTATGGCCACTAATTGTGAAGTGTCCTGGTTCGATCTTCGCGCTCAAGGCAGGTTTAGAGTGGCCTCGAAACCGGGCAATCCGGTAAGTCTGGGTCGTCTCCGCAAGAATCTGACCGGTAGCCCGAATCTCTCCAATCAGCAGGCAAGCCAAGTCTTCTGTGCCGCCTACCAGATAAAGTGTTCCACTGGAATTCATACGGCATCGATAAGCCGTTCCAGACTCAGAAATCGCATACACCCTATCCATACGGGACACAGGCATTCCGTCCTCTCCAAGAACCAGACATTCCGCTGAATTCCCCTGGGGCATGTCCAATCGACATTGTGTCGCTTCGCCTGCTCGGACGGAGACCACCTGTTGAAAGCGGGACTCTCCGGTTCGCACTCTCAAGAAGTAATCACCGGGGAGTACGCGCCTAAATGTGAAATGACCATTCTCATCGGGCTCGGTGCTATCGGCTGAACGATTTTGCCGATAGGTTAGAAGAGGCCACAATTCCACACTCACATTGGCTTCTGGATTTGACAACCCAATCGCCACCCCTTCGATTCTGCCAAGATGATGCGGGGTCCAATCGAACCTGTGGGATTGGCCTACGAAGATGTCGAGGTGGGGTCGAGTGAGGAGACCCGCGCCTGCCGCTTCAATCTCAACTTGCCAGGGGCCTGGCAATAAATCAATCGCCGTGCCGGGGTGAAGGAAAGCGCTGCCGTGCATGACGGATTTGATCATGAGCGGTTCGACCACCGAATCGCTTGGAGACTGATCTGGCCCAACCCAAATTAACGTGCCCCTACCTAGGGTTATGGCATTCAGGTCTGTCGTCTGCCCAGCAAGAACTTTAACGTCCTTCGCCCAAAAACCCCTGTCAGCTCCATTATCCAAATACACATCGTATGTGCCCGGAGCCAAGGAGCTCACCTGCCAAGCTCCCGCACCGCTAGGTTCTACTTTCTTGCTCTCACGCCAGCGGCCCTGAATACCGGGCGGGATACCAAGGTTATTCATTGCGTGGGAAAACAAGGTGATTTTTGCCTCCTGCATTGAATCGGAAGTGGTCCAGGTGACGGTGCCAAGAACGCCTTCTACATCCAAAATGACGTTTTCGTTTGGGCATCTCTCATTCTTGCTAAACATCCAAGTTCGATAAGCGGAGGAATTCATGCGAACAGCAAGAACGGTGTCTCCAGTGGGTACTTCGAGGGAAAACTTTCCCTCTTCATCGACTTCGGCACTCGCAATCGTTCGACCTGACTGCAGAGCTTCCACCAGCACATTTTCCGGTGCATTCAAGCCAGTCACACTTCCTGCCAGCTTGCCCATCAAGGCCAGGGTAATAACCCCCAAATCATTCGTGCCAGACTCCAAGGTCACAGCGTGAGATATATTGGCGGCCGTTTTGATCAGGACCATGCCATTTCCGGTCGGGAGTTGGGAAATCTGAAAGCGTCCTTCATCATCCAATTGAGCCGCGCGACGGATTCCGCCTCTTTGGAACCACACGACTCGCCCAGGAAGTGTAACCGGGGACCCGTCAGTCCAAAGCAACTGACCACTCAGGCTGCAGCCAGCAGACAGCATCTGGAATGCAAGAGTGGCGCCCCCTGCGTTTGGAGGAATTGTGATTTTCTGAACTTTGACTTGGCCAAGAAATTGGCAGGTCACAGAGATCTCCACTTCGCTGGGTAAGTCTTCGAACATGGACTTTCCAAATGCGCTGGTTTGCTTGACCCGCCTAATAGTGGTAGAGGCAATGCAATTCAACCGCAATGTGCAGCCCCGGATGGCTTGCTCATTTTCGTCGATGCATACAACTCGCAACTCACACGCCTTCCAGAGTCGAACTTCATTGTTGGCTGGATTGAACCCCTCCACATCGACATCACGTGACAAGTATCCTTCGCAGGAAACCGTTAGAATCCCGTTGGGGGGCGATTCCAATTCAATGCTCCAAAGCCCTTCCGTATTGGAAGTGGCCAGTGCGGTGATTCCGCCATGCAAAGTGAGTGTTGCACCGCCAAGACCCATCCCGGAGCAGGCGTCCACGACTGTTCCGGCCACTTCAAGATGGTCTGGTTTGACATCCGCACTGCGCTGTTGTTCAGCCCATGCATTTGGGCTCTGAATCCGGGAGGGTTTACTGGGCTCTTGCCGTTGCACTAGTTCCCGATCCAATGGGTCGTGGGAATCTTGAATGTCTTCGTGTGCAAATTTCCATACGAGCACAATCAGCACAAGTCCAAACGACAACATGACCCATCGATTTCGCTTGCTCATTTTTACGATCCCTTTTTGATTCCAGAGAGTACAAACGCAACAGGCCAGTCGCTCCCGCATTGGACCCAAATTGAATGCACAAACGTCAGGGAGGCTGAGGGTGCATGCCCCTCAATCTCCAATAATTGTTGTCCATTAACATCAATGATTCGAGCGTTTGAACCAGCAGTTGTGCGTATCACTCGAATATCTAGATCGCCCATAATCGGTTCCTGGTGCAAGTATCCGGAGTTGGGTTGGACTTCAACAGCAGCCACGGACTGTTCAAAGGGATACGGCTCCTCTCGCAGAAACACTAAAGGAATCGTCGTAATCAGTTCAGGAGGGCCCACGGACCGGATTCGAATCAACACCCGGTCTTTCCTCGGAAGAGCGTCTGAAGCATCAACAGTAATCGAAGTTTTCCAGACCATGGAATGAATTCCGGAGTCACTGGTTCGGAGGGAACCAGGTTCAATGGATACTTCTATCCCCTCCAATTGCCCTTCACAAATGATTGACCTTGGGAGTGCGGTTGGCGAGAGCGAGCTTGCTGTGACCTCGCCACTTATAGTCACTCGTGAGTGCTGTTTGTCAGGACCGAGTTCAGGTCTGGATATGGTGAAGGATGAAGGGTCCCCCCTAAACAGCGTCTCATAGAGTACTTGTCCATGAAGGGACAGTGTGTCCCTGGTGATTCGACCGTCGGGATGGGTTTCAGTGAATTCACCCTCAACTTGGAATAGACCTGGGGAAGCGGGTGCCACCGCTCGCACGACCGCTGAAACAACCTGTCCAGGCTCAACTACTGCCTGTGAGAATTCAAAGCGAGTGCATT
>JBLFXY010000199.1:0-7472 GCA_047611645.1 Glaciecola sp. | reverse complement strand
CCTCGTATCACCCCTTTCGAGGGCGGCGCCCCCCCCCGCAACGTCCCACAATCAAAATGAGCAAGACACCCCTGCGCGTGGCAGTCACCGGCGCTGCTGGAAACATTGGCTACGCCCTTCTGCCCCGCATCGCTAGCGGACAGATGTTCGGTCCCGATCAACCCGTCATCCTGCACTTGATCGAAATCCCGGTCGAGAAAGCCATGGCCGCGCTCAAGGGCGTCGCCATGGAACTCGAAGACTGCGCCTTCCCCCTTTTGCAAGGCATGGTCCTCACCTCCGATGTGAATGAAGGTTTCAAGGACGTGAACTGGGCTCTGCTCGTGGGCTCCAAGCCGCGTGGCCCCGGCATGCAGCGTGGCGACTTGATCCGCGAGAACGGCCCGATCTTCACAGGTCAAGGCAAGGCCATCAACGACCACGCCGCCTCCGATGTGCGCGTGGCCGTGGTCGGCAACCCGTGCAACACGAATGCACTCATCGCCATGAATTCCGCCAAGGACATTCCCGACGATCGCTTCAGCGCCATGACTCGCCTGGACCAAAACCGTGCCCAAGCTCAGCTCGCGAACAAAGCTGGCGTAGCGATCACCGAGGTCAAGAACACCGTCATCTGGGGCAACCACTCCGCCACCCAGGTTCCGGACTTTGAGCACGTCACCATCGGCGGCAAGCCCGCCACCGAAGTCATCACCGACCGCGCTTGGCTCGAAGGCGACTTTTTCTCGCGCGTGCAAAAGCGTGGCGCGGAAATCATCGAAGCGCGCGGAATGTCCAGCGCAGCCTCCGCCGCCAACGCCCTGGTCGACCACGTGCGCGACCTCTGCGTGCCCACCGCCCCCGGCGCATGGAACTCGGTCTGCGTGCCCTCCGACGGTAGTTACGGCGTACCCAAAGGTTTGATCTCATCCTTCCCCGTCACCGTTGACGCCGCCGGCAAGTGGTCCATCGTGCAAGGCCTAGAAATGAACGCATTCCTAAGCGCCAAACTCAAAGCCAGCGCCGACGAACTCGCCGGCGAGCGCGAGTCGGTCAAAGACCTACTGTAAGGATAGGATGGATGGTGCCGCAGACTATCCTTCCACCTGCAAAGAGGCAGGCTCCCGACAAAGTCGGTAGCCTGCCTCTTTGTAGATGTGGAGGGAGAGTCTGCGGTACCATCCATCCGTGCAGTTCCTCTAAGCCGTCCGCACAGGGCAGCACCCCCAATAAAATCTCCCGCATTCGGTGAGCGGTGCGGAGAACTTGCACGGAAGGAACGTACCGCACACTCTCCCTCCACCTAGCAGCTCCGCCCATATTTCGGCTACGCCGGAATACGGCCCCAACTGCTGTGGAAGGACAGTCTGCGGCACATTCCCTCCTCCGCTGAACGGAACCTCACCGCCTCCAACTCGCCCGTGAATACGAGCCTGCCAAAGACCGACTGAAGGGAGGATGGGCTGTGCCGCAGACTCCGGCCCAAGAGCCAATCAACCGACTGACCCAACCTACGCATCTCCCGCGGCCTCGAGCCCCATGCCCGGGCGCCAGTCGCTGGCTTTTAGTTCGGCCAGGAGGTCGAGTACGGCGTCGCGTTCGGAGTGACAGAGCAGCAGGACCAGGTCACCGTCACGGGCCCACGTGAGCGCGTCGCGGGCGGCTTGGAGTTCGGAGGGCGCGCTCCGGATGCGATCCTCGGATAGGCCGTTGGCACGCAAGGTCTCGTCGATCAGGTCGGTGACCACTTTCTGCTCCCGGCCGCGACTGGCTTGCTCCATGGCCTTGACGATGACCATGTCCGGATTGGCTAAAGCTGTGATGCGCGCGAGCTCCGCGATGGAGTGGTCGTCGCGGTCGCCGGCTTGCCCTAGCAATACCACGAAACGTTTGCAGGGCAATGCCTCGACCATTTCGATGGTGGCCTGCAACCCATGGGGATTGTGGGCGAAGTCCACCAGTGCGCGCATAGCGCCGAATTGGAACTCGTTCAAGCGGCCCGGATTCGTTGCTGGATTGCTTTCAAACTCCGCCAACCCACGGCGTACCGCCTGCAAGGGCAAGCCCATTTGAAGCGCGGCGGCCGCGGCACACAGAGCATTGGTCACGTTGTAGCGCGCAGCCCCACCCAGGGTGAGCGGAATATCCGCCGCAGGCAGCAGCTCCTGCATCTGTGCTCCCTCGCACAAGACGAGGCCATCGTTCACAAGCAACGCCGCCTTTCCTCCCTGCGCCAAGTGCGCCACGATCAATTCGTCCTGGGGGTCTAGGGAAACCCAAGTGATCGGTTGGGCCACTTCCTGACCGCGCCGTCGCACTTCCGGATTGTCAGCGCTGAGCACCAGGTGGGCGCTCGCACGGCGCACAATGAATTTGACCTCGGTTAGATCGGCTAGGCAGTGCACGCCCATCTCCCCCATGTGATCCTCCGCCACATTGGTGATCACCGATACGTCCACGCGATTGACGCCCAACCCGCGCCGCAGAAGACCGCCGCGCGCGGTTTCGAGCAAGGCCACCTGCACGCGTTTATCCTTGAGGATCGCACGCGCGCCACCAGGACCGGACCAGTCCCCGCTGTCTACCATTTCGTCCCCCACTTGAATCCAATCGGTGGATGAGATCCCGGGAACGAGGCCGGCCGCTTTCACGATGGCCCCCAGCATTCGGATGGTGGTGGTTTTGCCGTTGGTGCCGGTGATGATGGCACTCGGAATGTCAGCCAATGCGGCCCAATCGACGTCCGACGCATTCGGCAGTTGCGGTGTATCCCAGGTCTGACCGCGCGCGCCCATACCTAGGGTGGTCCATTCATCATCGCCGCAGAAGTGGACTTTGTGCCCTGCTGCGGCCTCAGCCAAAGCCAAAAGCTTGGTATCGCGTTCCCCGTGCAATTCGGTTTTCAGGGCGTCAATAGACTCGGCTAGATCGCTCGCACCTTCGCCTGCCAGCACGCGTCGCGCACTCTCGAAGGCCCACTCGTTGATCTCCAAGCAAGCATACAGTGTGTCGATGGGAGCCGCGAACGCCAAGCTCACGCCCCCGGGGTACGCGCGATGTGTGCACTGCACGAGCAGGCCCAAGGCTTCTAAGACAAGGGTAATCTGCCCCTGCCAAGCCTCCACGACCTGAGCGACAGTCTGGCCTGCGCCAAGCTGCACTTCGAGTACCGCTCCGGGATGATCCCAGATCAGATTGGGGCCGGTCAAGCGGCGTGAATCGGTCAACTGCAAAGCGGACGTCTCAATCGGAGGTCTCTTGTTCACGAGCTAGGCGTACGCCCCGTTCATCGCGAACCAAACGACGCTTGTCCACGGACGGCGCGTCGGGTGTTTCGAAGGGGCGCATGACCGCCTTTCTCTTCTCATTCGGAGCACCCGGTTCCAAAGTGCCCGGCTTGAAGGTCGTGATCTGATTCCAGCAACGTGGGATATTGTCACCGAAGATCAAAACCAAATCCCCAGCGCGCGCGCGCTGCAAGGCTTCATCCGTGGCTTCTTCCTCATCCGGGATCAGTTCGATCGTCTCAGGGGAAACGCCCGCCTCGATCAGTGCTTTGCGTTGAAGCTGGGGAATCTCATCCCCATCGCGCCCGCGGAAATTGTCATCGCGCCGACAAATGTACTGGTCGAATTTTCCAGCCACGGCTTGCGCCACTGCGATCACGTCCTCGTCCCGGCGGTCGCCAGGGGAAGCGATGACCACGATACGTTGCCCTGTAGGATCGATTCGTTCCACCAAGTCCGCCATGACTTTTACGGCGGCCTCGTTGTGGCCGTAGTCCAGAATGACCTTGAAGGGATGATCGTCACAAACGTTCATGCGCCCAGGTGCCTGGAAGAAAGTAGTGTCAAAGGTGCGCAAACCGTGTCGAATCTGATCGAGTTCCGCGCCCATGGCGAAGGTGATCGCCGCCGCGAACATGGCGTTTTGCACGTTGTGAATCGCGCGGCCTTCCATCGTTGCGGGAATCTGGTGACTCCAAAGAAGGGGCATATGCCGCGGTCCATCGTAGAGCGTCAACATCTGACCGCCCATGCCATCTTCCAAAGCGACCGCACGGCCACCCATCTGAATATGCTCGCGCACCAAGGGGTGCGAATGGTTGAGCGTCACGTAGCACACATGCTTGGCTTTGGTGTGATCTGCCATGGCCAAAACCAGCGGGTCGTCGGCGTTCAATACAGCCGTATCGGTCGCGATCTCGACGATGGTGCGCTTGACCTTGGAAAGCTCCTCAAGCGTATCGATCCCCTTGAGTCCAAGGTGATCGGAATCCACATTCAGTACAGCTCCCACGGTGCATTTGCGATAGCCCATACCCCTGCGCAGCAGTCCGCCGCGCGCAGTTTCCATGACCGCCGTATCCACCTTGGGATCGCGCAGCACCATGCGCGCCGCCACGGGCCCGGTCATGTCGCCTTCCACGGTCAAATGCCCGTCGATGTACACGCCCTCCGTGCTGGTCAAGCCCACGTGCCTGCCGGCCATTTTCAAGATATGCGCCACCATGCGCGAAGTGGTCGTCTTACCGTTTGTGCCCGTAATAGCGGCGATCGGAATGCGCGTCGGCGTTCCCGGAGGAAAGAGCATGTCGATCACCGGACCGGCTACATCGCGCGGGGTGCCCTCGCTGGGAGCCACGTGCATGCGAAAACCAGGGGCGGCGTTCAGCTCGCAAATCGCTCCGCGTGTGCGTTTGTAGGACTGCGTGATATCGGTGGTGAGGAAGTCCACGCCGCAAACATCCAAGCCCACGGCGTTGGCCGCACGCCGCGCCATCTCCCGGTTGTCGGGATGGATCTCGTCCGTCACATCAACGGCGGTGCCACCGGTGGACAGGTTGCCCGTGGAGCGCAAGAATACGAGTTCGCCCTTACTGGGGACGGACTCCGCCGTGTAGCCCAGGTTTTCCAAGAGGCGCTGAGCCTGGTGGTCCAACTCCAATCGAGTGAGGATTTTTTCGTGTCCGATACCACGCCGCGGGTCCTGGTTGGTGATCTCGACCAGCTGCTCCACGCTATTTTTTCCGTCGCCGATGACATGGCCGGGAACGCGCTTGCTGGCCGCGATCAACTCTCCGTTGACGACCAAGAGTCGGTGATCCAGGCCTTCGATGTAACTTTCTACCAGTACCGAACGGGAGTGCTCACGCGCATGGCCAAATGCGTTGCGCACCTCATCGCCGTCCTGTAAAAGGATCGAAACCCCACGACCGTGGTTTGCATTTAGGGGTTTTACGACCACCGGATAGCCGATGCGGTCCGCGGCCCGGGCGGCCTCGTCCGCGCTGTAGACCACTCGCTGGCGGGCCACGGGCAAGCCCAAGTCCCCCAACAGTTTGTTGGTCTCTTCTTTGTCGGAAGCCAGCTCGACGGAGATATGCCGGGTTTCACTGGTGATGGTGGCTTGAATACGGCGTTGGTATTTGCCGTGCCCCATCTGCACCAGGCTATAGCGGTTCAACCGCAACCACGGGATGCCACGTTCTTCGGCGGCTTTGATCAAGGAGTCCGTGCTGGGTCCAAAAGCTCGGCGCTGGGCGTAGCGAATAAAAGCATCGCATTCCGTACCCCAGTCAAATTCCGAATCGGCTTCTTCCGGAGTCAAATTCGCGGGCAACAAATCATGCAAGAGCGCCAATGCCAAATTCGCGGCCTCAAGCCCCACGTCCTCTTGTTCGTACTCGAAGACCACGTTGTACTCGCCGGGCTCACCGGTTCCACGGGTCTTGCCAAAGGTTACATGGGCTCCCGCCATGTTCTGCAGCTCGATGGCCACGTGCTCAAAGACATGGCCCAACCAAGTGCCCTCGTCCTCTTCCATGCGGCGCAAGAATCCACCCGGTTCCCCATAGGAACAGCCGTGCTCCTTGAGGCCCGGTAAGCGTTCAACCAAGGCTTTGTGAAAATCCTCTCCAAGACGGCCAGTCGGCCATTCTTCGAGTACTCCAAGATCCAAAGTCAATCGGATGATGCGAAAGAGTGCGTAGTGGTTCGGCCCTAGGTAGACCGACTTGGATAGGATTTTCATAGGAAGCCTCTAGGATTTGGTGCTATTCGGGTATTTGCCGGGGGGGTAAGCGATACGTGACTCCACGTCGTAACAGGCGTCGGCTGTTAGACAGTGCAATCGCACTCCAATCACCGTAACGGGATCGAAGCGGTCGGCAGAGTCCATGGAAGTGAATTCGACTTCCGATGCATCCACAACGGTGATGGATCCAGAACCCGCCACGCGCAGAACTCCGTCGGGCCCATAGACCGCTGCGGTGTCCTCGTCCAAGCCCAAACCCACCAAGCGCGGGTTGTAGGCCAGGGCCGAGAGCAAGCGCCCCAGACGATCGCGTTGGCGGAAGTGTTGATCGACGATGGCCCAGGGCATGAGCCCCATGCCAGGCGCCAAATGAACTTTTTGACTGGAAGGCGTGGGACCTTCGTCTCCGTAGGCGATCATGTGCTCGGACATGATCGAGGCTCCGGCCGAAGTTCCAGCCACGTGCAAACCATCCCCCAGGTTGCGTTGGCGCATCATATCGGAGAGCGGAGTTCCCCCCAGGGTGGTCGAAAGCCGCAGTTGATTTCCACCGGTCATGAACACGCCGTTGGCGTGCTCTAATGCCTTGAGGTTCTCCGGATCGGAGCATTGGGAGCGTTCGGTAATTTCCAGGGAGGTCACGTTGCGCGCGCCCATTTTGCTGAAGATCTCCTGATAGCGCTGGCCTGTGTCCTCCAAGCGCGAAGCGGTGGGAATCACAACAATGCGGCCTTCACGGCCACCACAAAGACGCACAAAGCGCTCTAAGATGTCGGCGTCACGGACTTTTTCTTCCGCGCCACCAATAGGGATTACATATCCACGTGTCATACGTTCATTGCTCCGGATTTTTCGAAGGTGCCAAACACAACGGTTTCCCCGCCGCGCTTGTGCCACACTCCACTTAGCATCACGTCCTGTGGGAGGCCGTCTGGCCCCAGAACCACAAGGTCCGCATGCCCGCCCGCTCGAATCCTACCTTTGCCATTTAGGCGCAGAAGATCCGCAGCGTTCGTTGTAAATGCTGGCAGAATGCTGCTCAGGTCATGACCCCGTCGCAGTAGCTCCGCCAAACTAGCCGCCATGGTCGCGGGCTGGCCCACTTCCATTTTGATGACCCGGCCATCCCCATCGAAGGTCGGTAAGCAACCTCCACCATCGGAACTGATCGTGATGAGTTCCTTTGGCAAGCCCGCCACCAGATAACGTTCCAAGCCATCCTCCGCGGAAAAGGCGTCTTCGCCCTCTTCCACAGGGAAAGCGGTGAGGTCGATCGCGCAACCCCGTTGCACCAATTCGCAGCCTTCCTCAAAAAGCGCCTTGCGCCGATTGATATGGGTGGGTTGAAACACGCGAGCTGGCAACTCACTGGTATCCAAAGCCTGACGCACCAGGTCTAAACCACGCTCGCCGTCGCCCATATGCAAATGGCAAATTCCCGCTTTGCCCGTCATCAA
>JBLFXY010000198.1:0-7487 GCA_047611645.1 Glaciecola sp. | reverse complement strand
AGCGTTTTGTAAACGAGACAGGCTCATCCGAGCCTGTCTCGCGTTATGATTGGTTTTAGCCCCCACTGATCCACATGGTCCTTCGACACATAATGAGCACCTTGGGCAATAGCCCTCGGACAACCCGCAACCTCAGCCTGGAAGAGGCGTGCCGCGCGTTTGCTTCGATTTTGAGCGGATCGGAAGGCGATATTCTCGTCGCAACCTTCCTGACAACCCTGCGTTGGAAAGGCGTGACGGAAGAGGAACTGGCCGGCTTTGCAATGGCTGCGAGAGCCAAAGCCGATATCCCTTGTGTGGGCGTTCCTGATCTTCTTTGCGTGTCAGCCACGCTCGATGGCCAAGTGAACTTTCCGCCTTTGGATGCTGCTGCCGGCATGATTGCCGCAGGCGCCGGACAAAAAGTCCTTTTGCTCTCGGACACAGGCACTCCTCCCCGGCGCGGTTTAACCGCTGCCCACATTCTGAACGAGTTGGGCGCCTCGATGACCTGGGACCCACGCGAAGCAGAAGCTTGGATCGAGAGTGTGGGCTTTACGGTCCTTTCGGTTTCTGGCGTGCTTCCCGCGTTGGTTCCCTTGCGCCGCGTTCGCGGTGGAATGGTTCTGCGCTCACCGCTCGCTACCGTTGAAAAACTTCTGGCCCCGTCCAGCGCGAGTGTGCTGCTCGGAGCTCAGCACGGCCCGGTACTCGGCGCGGCCATCGAGGTCGTAAAGCGACTTCAACACCCGAGCGGGGTTGTACTGCAAGGTGAAGGCGGCGGGGTGATTCCCTATGTACGCCGACGCACCAAAGGCATTGAACTGACCGAAGGGTTCCTCGCACGCCTAACCGTAGAGCCTGGAGACTTTGGATTGCAATGCACCCATGAGCCCGAGCTACCCATGTACGGACCTCCCGCAGATGGCGAGGGTCCTGAAGACAACGCCTCGCTTGTTCGTGCAGCGGGATTGGAAACCCAATCCGTTCTCGCCGGTGAGAGAACCCCCTCCCGTAATGCTGCATTGCTCGGAGCCGGACTCATGCTCAAGGCCACGGCCAAAGCCATGACGTTGGCCGATGGAGTCTCGATGGCGACCGAATCTCTCGATAGCGGCGCGGCTTCAGCCGTATTGGCACGCCTTCGGGAAGTTAGCAGCTTCTAGGAGTGTGTCGGGCATAGGGGATTTCGCCAGAAACCGCCCCTCCACTCCGGCACTGCGTTGGATCTTCCCCCAATAGCGTTCAACTATAATGGGGGCAATCCTCCTTGTTCCGACATGGATGGACGATTCCTGGCAAAACCCTCTATGCCCGACACGCTCCTAGTATTCGCTCCGTCTGGGTCCATAGTCTTACCCATTCAAAATTGCCATGTGCCCAGAACCCTCTGAGTCAAGCAACCACCTGGTCGCTGTAGATCTGGGATCAAATTCGTTCCATCTGGTGGTGGCGGAGCAGCTGCAAGGCAAGGTTGTCCTGCTGGACAGGATTCGGGAGCGTGTTGGGCTGGCCGAAGGTTTGAACGCTGACGGAACGCTCGACGCGAATGCTGCAGAACGTGCACTGAATTGCTTGCGACGTTTTGGGGTGCGACTCGAAGGCACTCAAGCCAGCCGCGTCCGCTGCGTGGGCACCGCCATCTTCCGAGACATGCGGGATGGGCGCAATTTTCTCGCGCGTGCCGAAAAATGCTTGGGCCATGAGATCGAAACCTTGCCCGGCAAAGAAGAGGCGCGACTCATCTACCTGGGCGTGGCGCACAGCATCGGAGATGATTCGGAAGCCAGACTTGTGATCGACATCGGCGGCGGCAGCACCGAAATTATCCTAGGCAGCCAATTCGAATCCAAGATGGAGGTGAGCTTGCCATTGGGTTGCGTGTACCAATCCACTCGCTACTTTACCGACGGGGCGCTCACACCCCAATCATTCCAGCAGGCGATTCTCTCCGCGAGAATCGAGATTTCACCGGTGGCGGAAGACTTGCAGAACCGCCCTTGGAAGCAATGCATTGGCGCTTCGGGAACCGTGCTTGCGGTGGCTAAAGTGTTGAAGCAAAACTACGGAGGAGACGGAACGATCACCGCCGCGGGAGTGGACGTCTTGATAGCCGATTTGTGCGCAGCGGGTACGGTGCATGACCTCGATCTGTTGGGATTACGAGAGGATCGAGAAGGGGTCATCGCGGGTGGATTGTCCATTTTGCGCGCCTTATTCCATGAAATTGAAATCGAATTCATGGGGACAGCCAAGGGCGCATTGCGAGAAGGCTTGCTCTACGATTTGGTCGGGCGCCTGCAGCATTGAGGCATGCGACACCGATCGGTCACGGCCCCCGCATGACCATTTTTGGTGGATGAAAACCACGCGAATGGGGTGCGTTTCACCGCTCACTCGCTCTTGGATCAGGTCCGCGAGGCGTGGGGCCTAAAGCGTAGGTATAGGGCTGTTCGCTCCCGCGCTCCCGCAGGGCATCCGCTAGGAGTGTGTCGGGCATAGAGGATTTCGCCAGGAACCGCCCCTCCATTCCGGCACTGCGTTGGATCTCTCCCCGATAGCGTTCAACGATAGGGGGTGCAATCCGCCTTGTTCCGAAATGGATGGACGATTCCTGGCAAAACCCTCTATGCCCGACACGCTCCTAGACAACGCGTAGGTTGCAGTGAAATATGGAGTCGCCCACGATCGGGCTTAGCCTGCCTTGTACCGGTACATCCAGTCGTAGACCACGTCCGCCGATCACTTGGAAGAAGAGTTCCAACTCCTCCTGGCTGGTGGTGATGAGCGAGGGGATCGTGACCCAAGTGAGCGCGGTGAGTATCAGTTGCTCAGCTCGCTGGGTTTCCTTGGTCAAGTTGCCTCCGCCGATGGCATTCGGCGTGTCTTGGCGCTTGTACAACCGGTCGTGCAGGGCTGCGAAGGTCTCGGGGTCGGTGACCACGCTGGCAAACCATAAGTGGCTGACGCAGGTTTCTTCGGCGACGAGCAGGGGACTCGTATCGAACATCGGAAGAGCGATCTTGTGTTCCTTGGAGAGTCCGGTCCAGACGCGATTGATTTCATCCGGCTCGACACCCGGAAGAGTCACCGCGGACACTTGGCGGCCAAGGACGATGCTTTCGAACAGTATCATCACCAGCTCTGCGACCCCGGGACCCACGTAGAGGCTACGGGGGCTTTCGAAGCTGGATAGGCAGGCCTCCATGTCGGATGCAATGTGCAAGCCCGCGTCCTGGATTGCTTCTAGCGCATCGTCGGAGAAGAAATTCTCCCCGCCTTCAAAGCAGTATTGGTCGCCTAGCTTGTGCCAGTCGATGCGAGCGTAAGTGTCTTCAAGGACGGCTGCAAAGGTCTGTAGTTTGTTCGATTGCGTGGACATGGAGATTAGAGAGGGGTGAGGTCGACCTTCACCACAAGGACGTTTCCGTCCAGAACTTGCACGGTCTGCGGGGGAATGGGCAGGAAACCATCCAGCGTGGGGAAGCGCATGGAGTAGCGACCCGCACCGGAAAGGTTGTACTGATGTCCGTCTTGAGATTGAAGCGCGCTCAGGACTTTTCCGTTGCCAGATTCAGACAGGATTTGAACGCTACCTGTCCATGCGATCACCCGATCAGCGTGCTGGAATTCGAGGCGAATGGCCGTGGCGCGATGCAGGGACCAAGTGATTTCCTGATCACCGGATTCCGTGATCGTTAGCTCAGCCATATCGAACCTGGGATCATCCACGCGGATTCGCAAGAGTGCATCTGGCCCATAAATTGAGAAGTTAGTTTCATCACCGGTCCGGGAGACAAACCGACGCGCGCTGCGGAAGGGTGCCGTGTCGCGGATCTTCTTGCGGATAGCCTCCGGTTCGAGGGCAGACCAGAGCAGGGACTCGGGGAAGATTGGCTCGCCTGTGCGATCATCGACGGTATTCACCAGGATCGTGCGAGGACCGGGAAGCTCGAAGTGCAGACGCATATTGCCCGCTCCGTGGATCTCCCTGTACACCGAATACGAGGTGTGATCAAAGTTGAGGTTGTAGGCTCCCGGAGCCACTTCGGGCAGGCTCCATTGGTACACATCCTCGTAGCCAGGCATGGGAGACAGTGTGGATCCTAGGATCTCGTAGGACCGTCCCCAATTTCCGTAGGGATCCAATCTATCGAGTCGCAGGGTCAGTTGATCGGTGCTGCCCCACTGCTTGGGAATGAGGATGGTTCCACCGGCGGGCACGGGTTCGAAAACGGGCTCCGCGGATAAAGCCAACGTGTGTTGAACGGTTTCTCCAGCCTTGATCTCAATCTCAGCAGATCCATACACTGGCATATTCCACGGCCGAATCGGATCTTCGGAAGAAATTGAATAGCGTCCAACAGGAAGCCCCAAGACCTGTAACAAATCCGCATAGCGCTTGAGTTCGTGCACGAGCGGGTGCGAGTTGGGTGTCGGATTTAAATCTCGGATGCGGAAGACTTGTCCACGTCCGGGACCTTCTTGCGTGATTTTCACACTCAAGTTACCCCCTTCGGCAAGCTGCATGGTCTGCACGCCACCTAGGTATGGATCGGGGGATATCTGGGCCCAAGCATGACCGGGAGCATGCACGTAATAGGTGTAATTCTCGGGAGAGTCCACATGGAACGTGATGGGCGATATCGCGGCAGCAAGAATCTGTTGGGTCTTACTGTCGCTAGGGCCTGGCACGGGCAAGCGAGCAAATTTGCGCAAGCTACGCATGACCGTAATGTCCTTGAGCTGCGTTTTGCCATCCGCGCCATAGACCCAGAGACTGAAGTCGAGAGGAATGCGGACGACTACCTCGAGCTGGCCGGCCTTTGGCATAGCGATCCAACGGCCACGATCCATGGGGTACCCAGCACCCTCGGTGGTTCGCGTTGCGAGGACTTGAATTTCACTTTCCCCAGGGATCTCCACCGAGTAAGAGCCCTTCGTGACTAGGCCCTCGACACTGGTTGTGGAAAAGCCCTTACGGCGTATCCGAAAAACAATCGAGCCGTCCCCGCTCGCATTGGTGAGCCCATCCGGCAGTTGAATTTGAACAGTCCCGCGGAGTTCCTCGGCCTGACCGCTGGAGGCCAAGCCGATAAAGGTCAAAGCCATAAAGAAAAGCAAAGTCCGTAGCAAACGCATGACAATAACGCCGGGGGGGGGGGGGAGGTTCAGTTTCCGTGGATAGCGTAAAGGCCAGCGATAGTTTTAGGATCACCGATGATGAGTAGGCGGTCTCCGGTGGCAAGCAGTGTTGAACCGCGAGGCACCATCGTGACACGGCCCCGCTGAATGGCTGCGATCAAACAGCCATCGGGCATGGCCAACTCCCTTAGGGATTGACCCGACCATTCCTGGGCTGCGGTCCCCTCTTTGAGCTCGACAGATATATAGCGTTCGTTACGCAGGAAAATCTCACGCAACTCTACTTCTGAGGAGGCGTTGAGCCAGGCACCCTCAAAGTCATCCCGGTCAATGCGCGTAGCGATGTGTGCCAAGAGGCGCAGGTGTTTGCTGGGATCATCTTCCGGGCTGACCAGAAAGAAAATGGCATGCACCGGCTCGCTTAGCGTGGTCTTGCCGAACACGTCGCCGGAGAGAATGTTGAGCTTCTTGCGGCACCGCACCAGGACCATGTAAGGCTGGTCGATGGAATCCAAGCGCATATGGGGAAGGGCCACTCCTTTAGCAACGGGTGTCGCTCCTGTTTTTGTGCCTTCGGTGAATCCTTGAATGAAGAACTCCGCTTCTCGACCCGTTGCCCGAGATAGTTTTTGGGCAGCGTGTTCCACGATGCTTTCAAAAGAGTCACCACTCGTGCCCTCAATGTAGGAAGAGCCAAGCACGATTTCGTTGAAATCGTCGTCAGCGCGCAGGCCTTTTTCTTTAAGGATTGACCGGAGTTCCACATCGAGCTCATCGTGCCGGAATTCGCCAAGTCGTGCGAATACATGAAAGATTGCTCCGCGGCGATTTACTTTTTGGCGAGCATAAGTCAGATACCAAATGATGCACACCACGATCACACCGAGGCTAAAGAGGGAGGACATGGCTCCCATTTGGGCAATTAGCCCAAATGGAGCGATGACTCCAAAAATCGGTAGGGCCGGATAGAAAGGAACACGGTAGCCAGGGTCGTAGGACTTGAGCCCGCTTTCGCGCATGACGATTACCGCCAAGCATAGGGCGGAGAACATGAGCAATTGGAAGGTACTGGCAAGCTTTGCGATGCGCAGCGGATCCAAGAAGAGGATGATCGCGACCACAACACCAACGGTGATTATGACCCCTTGGATCGGAGTGCCCTTAGCGTTCACTCTTGAGAACCAGGGAGGCAGCAACTGGTCACGGCCCATGGCAAGTGGATAGCGCGAGGCCGCCATGATGCCAGCATTGGAAACCGAAAAGAAAGCCAGCAGTGCAGCGCCAGCTACGACCGCCATTCCCGGGGTACCAAGCAATGCCTTGGCAGCATCCGCCATGGGCGTGATAGACCCGGCCAGGGTTTCGGCGGGTAAGACACCGACCATGACGGTCGTGCAGCAAAGGTAAACCAGCAAGCAGACCGCCATGCTCAAGAACAAACCCTTGGGCAGGTTCTTTTCAGGGTCCTTAATCTCCTCGGCCATGCTAACGACCTTGGTCACACCGATGTAACTGATGTAAACGAGTCCGGTTGTCGCCAGCAGATCCTTCGAGCCCGTATCGAAAATGCCAGTGAAGTGGCTCGTATTGATTTGCGGTAGACCCACCGCTGCAAAGATGGCCAGGATGAACAAGAGACCAATGACTAGAACGCGTTGGAACCCACCAGCCTTTTCCGCTCCCATCACATTGATCCAACCGAACAAGCATGCAAAGCCGATTGCTATGCCTTTCAGAATCCAAGGCGTCGACGGCACAAAGAGCGAGAGATAGGCGCCGAGACCGACCAAAGCAAACGAGGTCTTGAGAACCATGGCGAGCCAGGTACCCATTCCTCCGATAGTGCCCGCCATTGGGCCGAGACTTCTGTCGAGGAAGAAATAGCTACCACCCGCGCGCGGCATGGCTGTGGCCAACTCAGCCTTGCATAGGATGGCAGGTAATAGCGGAATGGCTACCAATAGGTAGCAAAGTACGATTGCAGATCCAGCTTGCGCGGCTGCAGGACCGGGAAGCAAGAAGAGGCCACCACTGAGAGTGGCCCCCGTAGAAATTGCGAAAACGTCGAAGAGTCCAAGCTTCTTCGATAGCTTTGTGGAGTCGCTCATTGTTGCAGGGATTGAGCCCTACTCTTTTTCGATGACTGTGCCGCGACCGCGGACCAAGTCATAGTACTGCCCCGCATCCATGGGACCAAAGGACTCCTCTCTTCCGCCATTCCAAAGTACGCGCACATCGTCGACTTTGCTTATGGGCTTTCCCTCCGCATCCATTCCGAGACCGAAGTGGGCCCGCGGATCGTTGCTGGCGAGATAGCTGTAGGCCGGGTCGGCCACTCGGTAAAGCTTTTTGCCTGCAAAGCG
>JBLFXY010000197.1:0-7550 GCA_047611645.1 Glaciecola sp. | reverse complement strand
GGAACAAGGCGGATTGCACCCCCTATAGTTGAACGCTATCGGGGGGAGATCCAACGCAGTGCCGGAATGGAGGGGCGGTTTCTGGCGAAATCCTCTATGCCCGACACACTCATAGGTGCGGCTAGTACGTTTAGACCGTACCCGCTAGCACAACCTCGAAGGCATCCACCATGGCGGGCGGATCTTGGCTGCCGCACATTTCGCGGGCGGAGTGCATCGAAAGCTGGGGGCCGCCCACATCCACTGTGGTGACACCCAACCCTGACGCGGTGATAGGACCAATGGTCGAGCCGCAAGCCAAATCACTACGCATCACCCATTTTTGATAGGGCACTTCCGCTTTGCGGCAAGCCAATTCAAACCATGCGATGCTGCGCCCTTCGCTGGCGTAGCGCTGGTTGGCGTTCAACTTGATAACCGGACCTGCGTTGATCAATACCGAATGCTCCGGATCGTGCTTTTCGGGGTAGTTGGGGTGGGTCGCGTGCGCCATGTCGGAGGACACGCAGTACGACGCTGCCATCGCCTGATAGAAGTCACTGCGATCTCCGCCCCGGCTAATAACCACACGTTCCACCACGTCGCGAAGGAAGGAGCCCTGTGCACCGGTTCGCGATTCACTGCCCACTTCTTCGTGGTCGAAGAAGGCCACCATGGGGGTAACGGGCAGCACTTCTCCGAGTTCGCAGACCCGTTCCAGGGCGCGCAATCCCGCCCAAACGGAGCACAGGTTGTCGAGCCTCGGCGCAAAGAAAAACTCGTCGCCCGGTCCCGCCACGGTGCTGGGCGTCAAGTCGTGGCACATGGCATCCCAGTGCATGAGTTTCCCCGGTTGCACTTCCAATTCCCCTGCCAAATACTCACGCCATTCACCCGCCTTACCCGACCCCATTCCAAAAATGGGCGTCATATGATTCTGCTTGTTCAAAGTAAGGCCCTCCGTTTGCAACTCGCGGTGCAAGTGAATGGCCAATTGGGGGACCCGCAATAGGGGCTTGTTCAGTAGGAAAAGTCGCTCCTCTAAGCCCTGCGCACCTTCGATCCAAACCTTACCGGAAACACCAAGGTCGCGGTCTAACCAGGAATTGAGCAAGGCCCCACCATAAACCTCAACGCCCAATTGACGCACACCAAAACGAGCCCGATCGGGTTGCGGTTTGATGCGCAAGTTGGGACTGTCCGTGTGGGCTCCAATCATGCGGAAGCCCGCTCCCTTCGGTAGTTTTTCTGGGGCGATCCAAGCCACCACACTATCCCCGCGCATGCAATAAAACCGCCCAGGGTGGTTGTCCCATTCGGCCCCTTCGGGGCGCGCTTCGAACCCGTGCTTCGCCAACCGGTCCACGACCGTTTGGCAAGCGTGGGAGGGAGACGGCGCGGAGTCGATGAACGCGGCCAAGTCTTTGATTTCGTGGGGGCTGTGGGTCTTCATAGCTGGAGCGGGACGAACGGGGTTTCAACAGGCTCAATGAGCGATTCTAGCAGCACTATATAGGTGCTTTGAGCAGCACTCAGGAATCACTCAAAACTGCCGTAGTAGCGATAGAAGAAGGTTCCCAAGTTGTGGTCATCGCGCATGTGGGATCCCTCTAGGAAGTAAATCGGAAGTCGCGGATCGCCATGTTCCCGGCGAACGGCACGCAAGGAGATGTCGAGACGATCGCCTTCACGAACATACAAAGTACGCGTCGGGAAGAACGATTGGCGCCAGTGGGTGGTGGGTGAAAGCGGACTGGTTGACAGGCACACGTTCGGGGTCAAATGCGTTTCGAACCATCCGGCCAAACCATGCATGGTTCCATCGCGCTCGATCGGCAAGGAGGTTTTGGAATCGAACCAGAAGGACTCGACGTCGCCGTTTTGGCAATCCAGGGTGACCAAGGTCTGACCGCTACCGAGCAGGGCCTCCGCAGGCACGCCCGGAGCTGTGAGTAGGGGATCATGACGTTCGTGGTCCGCCAACTCCTGGAAGTCGAATCCGTAGACCGGGTTCTCCCAGAAACCACACCCCTGCTCGAAATTCAGGCGATCGTCTTCGATCGGCGCCAGGACGATGTCCACGGCGTGGGGGATCATGATGCCGCCTTTTGCCAGGTGCTTATCGCGAGCGATGAGAACGGACTCGAACATGCATTCCGCAAGCGCGAAGTAACCCATCCACTCGGAAACCAAAATATCCACCGGCTCGGAGAGCTCCAAAGCCTCCACGGGCCCCTTGTGGAATTCGATGTTCTCATCGATTCCGTTGGTGTACGCGATGCGTTCCGCCAAGTGAATCATGTCCGAGGCTTCCGCGGAATGGACCTTGTGGGCCCCTGCCTGGGCGCAGAAGAGGCTCAAGATGCCTGTGCCCGAGCCCACATCCAATACGGAGTGCTCCGGGGTCACGACCTCGCGTATGGCCTTGCGATACGCATCCGTACGGATGCGGTCAAGTAGCATCAAACGGTGTACGCCGGGGTCGGCATAACTGGTGAAGTAGCCTTGGGCGGGGTCTTCGTTTTCAAGCGGAGGCTGGCTGGAGATCTCGGTCATGGGCAGAGCATGTGCAAATCGGAGCCCAGGCGGGAGGCTGGGCTTGGGAATTCGTGAAAACAGGCGCGGATTCCCTGGCAGCTGGTTCTGGTTTGAAGGTCCCGAGAACGATCTAATAGTCCCATGGATAAGCCGGATAGGGGGGATCCTCGGGCCATGGACCGGGGAGAATTGCTCACCGTACTGCAAGCAGCGGACTGGGCGAATCTGTCAGTATCCACCATTCGGCGGCGACTTGAGGACGGGGATTTACGCTTTGAAATCGTTCGGGATAAGGGGCGCGACGTTCAGCGCATCCGTTGGGTTGATTTTTGTGATCTATATCCCCACGTATTAGGTGAATCCGAGGCTGTCCCAGTGATCCCTGTGGAGGAGGCCCCGACAGCTGCCTTGCCGGGACAGGAGGCCGCAGACTTAGGCAATAACGAGGCCCCTAAAGCTTCCGTAACGGATTCTCTAGATGTTCATCTGCACGCTCACGACGCGGCTCCCGCAGCGCAGGAGCATGGACTGCAACTCAGCATTCAGAGCCTTACCGAACAGCGCGAGGATCTGCGCGAGCAGTGCTACGACTTGCGGATCCGATTATCCGCTGCGGAAAAGGAACGGCAGGCCTCTGTAGGAGCCCTCCTTTCAGCCCAGAAGCAAATTCTGACCATCGAGGGCAGTGCCTATGCGCAAGAACCGGGCCCCCTTTGGAAAAGACCCCGAATCTGGTCAATGGCGGCCGCTGCCGGCCTTTTCCTTTGGATCTTGAGCGGCATGTTCGACCGCCAGCAGCAGAATCTGGCCGAAGGACAAGCCGAATGGTCCAAGAGTCTGGCCACCCAAACTCAGGATCGATTGCAATTCCAAACCCAACGCTTGGACAGCGAGCGCCGGGCCGTGCAGGACCAGCTTGTACGTCTCAATGAGCACAACGAAAAACAGCGCCAGGCGATTCGATCTAAGCTGGAGCAGGACCAGGGCGATCGTGAGCAGCTTTGGCAGCAGGTCGAAACCCTAGGCAGCCGCTTTGTCGCAACCCACCGGCTGGTTGAGGGCAGTTTGGATGCTGAAAACCAGCGTAGTAAGAAGTGGTATGAAGAGCAGAAAACCCAAATGGGCACCCAGTGGGCGGCCATGCGGGCGGAGTCGTTAGAGGTGCTGCAGACGGAACTAGCACGGGAACGGGAGCGCAGCCAGAAGCAGCAGCAAGCGCTCACCGCCTCTTGGAACAAGCGAGAGCAGCGCGCTGTACTTGAAAGTCAGAGGTTGGCTCGAGAGGTTGGGGATTTGGTATCCCGCGTCGAGCAAACGGAGGGGCAAAAGCAGGTCCTGGCCGGAAAATTGGTGCAAAGCCAGGCCCTGAACGCGTCATATCAGAAAAATGCAAGCCTCGCGCTGAACCGGGTCCTGGTCCACTTGGCTGCCAAAAGCGCCCTCCTGGTAGCGTTAATGCCGTAGGTCTGGGCTAAAGCCCCTAGGGGCGCCCCAGATTGAGACGACGGGTGGCTTTTGGCGATGCTAGTTCCAAGCGAAAATCGGAAAGATCCCTTATTGGGGGGCCGATAGGGCTGCATATCAGCGCCTCCGCGCCACTTAAAGCCCATTCCAAATTCGATCATGTTGCGACCCACAATTTTGCTCCTCGGCCTCTGCATTCCGGCCTTTTCCCAAGGCCCTGTATTTCAACCGAAGATCGGTACAACCTGGACTCGCAGCCACGACCTTGAAATGCATGTGAAGTTCGACCGTATCTCCATGGAGGTCAACGGCCAAGCCAGTGACGACACGGACTTCGAAATTGAGGTGGTGTCTAGCAATCACCTATTGGTGGAAGACGTGATTCTTGAGTGGCACCCAGAGGGGCCGCGGCACTTGGAGCGCACGTACCTGGAAGTCGAACGAGACCGGACCGCACCGATCAAGATGACGGTTAATGAGACAACGGTAAGCAGCAAAATCCAAGCACATGGCGAATCGCCCATTCTTGGAGAGCGTGTGAATTTCCGGAGCGAGGCTCGCGGCCAATCCTGGCTACCGACCTTCGCCGAAGGCAGTGCGGAAAACCTGCCTTCCGAATGGCTGACGTCGTTGGAAACGAACCTAGATTATTCGCTCCTGCTACCGCGCAAGCGGAGTAAGGCGGGCGCTCGCTGGAATGTCGACCCCAAGGCCTTTTTGATGGCCCTGGATACAGGTCACAGCATGCCCTTCGATTTTGGAGCCGACAGAGGCGAGGACTTGCCCCTTTGGATTGGTGGAGTGGCGGAGCAGCCCGAACTATCAAACTTATGGGACTCCTTCGAAACCAGCCGGGTGCGCTGCACATTGATGCCACAGCGCAAAGCGGGGCACCTGCGCCTTCTAGAAATTCAGGTCACGGCGACTTTCCACGGGGATGCAGATCTATCCGATTGGGCCATGGAGAGCATTACCCGCCAAGGGCAGGGCGGGGAGGGTCTTAACGTCAATACCGCCTCCCAGAGTACCGTGCTGACCGGAAGCGGCGTTTATCTATGGGATCTGGACCGTCGAGCCATGCATAGCTTCCACTTCCGTGCAACCGCGCAATTTGTTCGACAGCAGGATGTGACAGCCATGACCGGCGACGAGGAAATGCACATAGCACTGAACACCGAAGGTCATTTCGACTTAAAGGTTAATGCGAAATTAGAGAAGTAGCGCCGCCCATTGCATGGCCACCCCATGCATTAGGCCTAGGCCTCACCGCCAGCTGCAGTGTTCAAGCCCGCTGGGGGATCGCTTTCGATCAACCGGCTGCTAGGCCAATTCGGAGTAGGCGGCCCGAAACAGCGGACAGGCCCCCGTGGCTTTGGCTCCACTTGCCCGATACTGATCCAGCAGTCCCAGCAATCTCAGATCCGCAGCCGATTGCGTCTGGAAATGCTTGCGAGAGCGAGCTCGTTGCCCTTCAGGCTCCACTTTGGGTGCTAACCAAGTAAAGAAGTTGTCCTGCAACTCGTTGCAGGCAACATCTTCGAAAGTTTTAGAATCCAACGTACGGACGAAGCTGCGGGCTAGAGCCGCTGCCAATTCCCGATTGCGTGGGGCGAAATCCAGGTAAGCAACCAGCTCGGCGACAGTGCGACCCGCAGGCGTACACTGTGCTGGCGCGGCCGAAACGGCGCGGATTGTGGGTTGGGAACTCGAATCGCGGGATACCCATTGGGACCCCAAAGGGGCCAGGCCCCTGACGACGCGGTTCGCGTGTAGTCTGTGGTTTGACAAAGTGTGGCAAGTAAGCCTCGGAGCGAAGGTGACTCGCCCGGGACTGTCTTAAAATTCTAAGCGGTCTCGCGGGTGGAACGGGGGCCTATTTCTGAGCACAATTATCCTGTCCGACGCGTGCACATCCCTAATTTGCCGTGATAATGGCCTCATGGCGTCAGGAGACCTACAGGGAAGTGATTTACTCACATTTGGAGAAGCTGCGGAATATGCAGGTGTCTCCCTTTTGGACCTTCGCGAGCGGCTTCGCTTAGCTCAAGTCCCAGCCGTTTGGGGCTGGCGAGCCGGGGCAGCGGTGCACCTCGTCCCCCTAAAGAGTTTACATGCCACCTTTCCGGGATTGATAGGGAAGGCCCGTACCCGTGGCCCGAGCTTGGCGGAACGCGGTATTGAAGTACTTCCCGAAAGCAAGCCGCAGGCGGCAGCAGAATCGGTCCAGGTGCACGAGCCCCTTGTTGAAAAGCCAACGCTCGTAGATCCCCGCGCGCCAGATGCGCCCGCGGAAAACCCCACGAGCCCCCTGCTCGAGAAGCTCTACGAAGAAATCGAAGAAGCCGCTGCGCATAACGCGAAGTTGATGGATGAGCTAACCGAAGCCGGAACAGGCCTCAACAAATTGCTCGGTGAGATACAACTCCGTGAACAATCTGCAAGCAAACCGACACCGATTATTCTGCCGGACGAATCGAAATCCGTCGGCCAAGACAAGATTGAACAGTGGAAACAGCTAGAAGCAGAACAGCAAGAGCTTGAGAATGCTCGCCGTCGAGGCCAGCACACATCTTGGGGTGTAACCGCCATATTGGCCGCAATACTGGTGGTCGGCTTTTCGCTCAAGAGCAAAGACATTTTGTTGGCAAGCACGGATCCTGACCCGGCCTCGGACCTTCCCGGTTTGGACCCTGAACGCAATCATCCAGCGGACGGACTCTTTCCCTCGGATGAAAATCTCGCAGGCAATGCCGCAGCCCAAGATCCGATGACTGTTTGGGAAGCGGACGAACGCGAATCTCGAATGAGCAGTGGCACGGGCTTGCTCTCGTTTGCAGAGGCCTTGGGGGTTCACACTGTCGAAGTGGAACCCGCGGTAATAACGCTCAAGGATATTCCTGCGCCAGCTTCCCCCGCCGAAGAGCCCGCAGTCATGCAGGCCGAATCGCAAGTTTTGCGCAATCCCGTGCCTTCAATCACCGCGACTCCTATTGCACCGGAAACCAATCGGGCGACGGTCATTGAACAAGATTTAGCACCCCTGGTGCTCTCGCATGAACCCGCTTGCCTGTATTCCAAGCTCACCGCCCCGGGGCAGGAATTGCGCGGCGTGCTGGGGCCCTGCATCGGTCCCTGGAACCCTGAAATCCATTCAGTGGCCGGAGGCTTCCGCCATTTGGGTGAGCGCTATTGCCGTCACCATCTGATCGTTGCCAAGGATCTAGGTGGGTCCGTAGATCGTGCGCGCAACGTGGCAACGTATGCCAAAGCGGAGGGCCTACTACCCCCGTTGGTTCGCTTGAGAGTGGAACACGGAGCGTCGGACCTCCTGCAGAAGCGCATTGGAAAGTGGGTCGAGTCCGGCTTTGAAGCGGGTCTCTCGGGTCAACACGAGGTTACGGCGGGTCCTGGCCAAGATCTCTGGGTCATCAAATCCTGGGTGCGATTGCAATCGGAACCAGGCGCCCAAGCGAAGCTACAACACTTTACTATGGAGCTGCAATTGGCTGCTGACAAGGCGCGGGATCGATGGATTTCATTCGCTTGGGCATCTGAGGAATAGTGAAACC
>JBLFXY010000196.1:0-7582 GCA_047611645.1 Glaciecola sp. | reverse complement strand
GGAGTCGAACCAACCCCACCAAGCTTCGGAGCGCTCGTCCTCGCGCAATAGATCCACGCAGGTCAAGCCCACCAGCACCTCAGCGACTTGGGTATCGGTAGGATCCTCGGTCAAGATTCGCATCAGGGCCGGAGCCGCTCGCGCCACATCCTGGAGCCCGAGAATCAATGCGGCTTCGCGACGCACCACCGGTTGCGGAGAGGATAAAGAACCGCGCAAGGCAGAGTGCGCTTTCGGTCCCAGCGCCAACAATCCACGGCGCAGCGGCGCATGAATTCCTTGCTCCTTCGCCTGGCGCATGAGCGCAATGAGTACGGGAGCGACCTTGGGATCTTCCAGGTCAGCCAAGGCTTCGACCGCGGTCATGCGGAAGTCTGACCCTGGCTCCACCAGCATCAGTTGAAGGACTTCGCGGGAGCGATCTCCACCCAGCCGACCTAGTGTGCGCAGGGCAACCTGACGGGTCTCGTCGTCGCCGTCCAAGGCCTGCAATAAGGCCGCGGGAAGGGCGCGTCTCTCACCTTTCAGACCACAGGCCTGTAGGATTTTCCGTCGCACCAGCGGGCTCGAATCGGTGAGCATGGGCTCCACCGAAGCCCAGGCTTGGGGCGTGCCTCGATGCAAATTCACCAGGGCACCAGCGACTCGTAGGATGACCGAATCATCGCTGCAGGCCAGCCGCAATCGTTCGTCCCCCATCAAGGTCAGAAGGTCGGCGATAGTGTCCACCGCGTCCATGCGGAAGCGTTCCATGAGGCGCCCGATCAAGCGTTCGCCGAGCAACAGTGCTTCGGCTCCGTGGGCCGCTCCGCTTTTCAAGCCCGTGGCGCTCAAGGTCAATGCCGCGAGGGCCTGGGCCTCTTCGCCAAACGAGACGGGGCTGTGCAACAGGTTGAGCAAGGCGTCGAAGTCCATGACTTCGGGCCCTTGACCCAGTTCCTGCAAGCGTTGCAACTCGTGCAAACCAGCGGTCAAACTGCGACCGCGCCGGGTGGTCATCCAGGTCAAAACGACCTCACGCATCCAGCGACTGCGGCGCGCTCCCTCGGGCGGAATCCCATCGGGATCCTCGCGTACCTGGAGGACCCATCCGGTCTTGCCACCGTGGGACGGAAGGTGAAAATCCTGCCAATGGTTCTGATCGCGCAAGGCCAAGAGGAAGCTACCCAACCCCTGCATCCATTCCTCCTCGAAGGAAGCACCGAAGCTAAAGGTCTTGGTTTGACCGTCCAGCTGCACGGCCAGCTCCTGCCCGCTAGCGAAGTCCGAGCCGCGCGGGCCCGGTGCGCGCTCGGCTCCGAGAACTCCGCGCTGCTCCATCCAGTTCATGAGCTCCAAGGCTTGGTCCTCGGAAAGGTGATAGCGCTCTCCGCCAAACGACTCCTGGCGCTGAAGCAGCTGCGCAGGGCCGAGGAATTCGAAGCTTATGCCTTCTTCGCGATCGATGAAGCGCACGATCAAGCTCTGGTAAGACTCCGGCGACCACACCATGGCCGCGCGCGAGGCGCGGAAGGAGTTGCGATTGCGCAACCACCACTTGGCCCACTCGGGGCCCGAACGACCAAAGCCTTGTCCTGTCAACATCTGCAGACGCCGCACGGTCGGAGCCAAAATCGAACCGCGATCGTCAAAGAAGTGCACTCCGGCTGCCACATCCACGAGGGATTCGGTCACGACGCTATCCAGCCAGGGGCTGTCCTCGATGCGCTCCATGCGATAACCGATGCCGGCCAGGGCCAGGGCCGCGGTGTGGTGCACGAGCGGATCGCTCATGTCCATGGCCTTCAGCAAAGTCTCCACATGTCCGGCATGCAGCCGCGGCTCGAAGTAGCGGTCTTCGCGCTCGATCAAAGCCAGAATCGCATAGGCGTTTTCACGCAGGATCCAGCGGCTCCCGAAGGCTCGCAGTTGCAACTGCACGTCCACGGCGTCGTCGTTCCAGGTCACAAGGATGTCCACAGCTTTGCGAGCCACACGCCCACGGGTATCGGCCAGGGCGTCGAGCACTCGCTCGGTCACGCTCGGATCGTCAATGCCGGAAACCAGTTCAAGCGCGCGCAGACGCGAGTCCATGCGCTTGGAAATCAAAACCGGTTGCAAATAGGGCAGCCAACTAGCGGGCAGGGCTTCATCCCCGTTCCCATCCGCCATCAGTTTTTTATAGGCCGACACGCGCACAGGTTTTTGCGGATGGTCGAGCAGAGCGCACAGGAGCCGCGGGCTGGCCTGCACGGGATTGAGCTGAATGAGTTGCTCTACAAGTGCGCGACCCACCTTGGCCGGCACGTCCGACCGCAAGCGGTTGGCAACGGCATCCGCATCCTCGGCGATACCCGCCATGAGCAAGGCGCGCGTCGTGACCAACAGAACAGAACCTTCCATGGTCTCCAGTCGTTCGCGCGCCGCGATCAAACCCGCATCTCCGCAGGCGACCAAGCCTTCCGCTGCGGTGTGAATCAGACTCAAATCGGTGACCCTATGCCGCAGAACCTCATCCAGAATTCCGTGGGCGGCCCCCATCGTTCCAGCGGCCACGGGCGGCCCGGCGGAGAGCGGAGTATTGGCGCGGTCCGGCTGCACCGAATCGGGCAGGCTTACGGAATCCTCCGACAGATTCGAATCGGGTAGGTCCAAACCACCACCTCCGCGGGCGTCGGCCGCTTTGACCTTGCGGAACAAACGCACGTTGCGACAGTTTTGGCACCAGGCCTTTTGCTTGCCCTTTTTGGCCTTGGCGCCAATCGGGGTCGTGTAGTTTGAAGCACCGCATTTGGTGCACTCCAAGTGGGGTACCAACCCGCCGGTACGGGCCGCTTGGGGCTCGACCTTTTTAACGGGGACTCCGCCCCTGGTCTTGGGCAAATCGAGCTGGGCGATTGCTACCGGGGCCAGCAGGAAAACGAGGGCGAGGGGTAGCAGCGAAACGAGGAATCGAGACATATCTTAATGGGGGGGCGGGACGAGGGTCTGTCATACCGCACGCAGCCCGAGAGGATACGGAATCCCTGGACAAGGCGCATGGACCTCTTTTTCAGGGTCCCAAGGCGGGCCTGGGCCTGCAAAAGGGCTATCCGAGGGCTCAAAAATTGCCCGCACAGGCATTCTGGGGCCGAAAAGCTTACACCAGAACCCTGCTCCTCCTTCTAGCCGGCCTCTTTCTTGCCGATTGAGCCCTTACCGATCTGGCCCTGGGCCAGGGGCCCGACCTGGTGGGCTCGCATGTGGGCCGCAACAACTCCTGGACCCTCCATGGGGAGACCGGAGGCTGGGCCGCCTACAGTTTCCGCAACACGACCTGCAATCTGGGCGATGTGCCGGAGGTCTGGAATCCGGTGCTGCTGGAGAACCTGTACCGGCTGAAAGCAATCGTCCAAATTCGATTCTCGGGTCCCTCTGGCGTGGCCAGCTGCCGCCCGGATCCGAATCAACAGCCCAGCGGCGCCACCTGGCTGCCTGGCAGTATGTGAAACTTCCAATTCTGGAGCCGAGATGCGGGACAGCTCTCGAATTTTCTCAAACCTGGCCAGTATCACTTTCTGTAACTAGCCTCGAATGGATCGGGGGCAGATGCGTAGGTTGACACCCCTCCTTATGATTGAATCCACCATGCAACTGTTCCTGTACGAAGAAGTGATGCTGCTCGCGCTGCGCAACGACAAAGGCACCGTCACTACCTGTTTCTCCGAGCACGCCGTTGCGGGCGCGGTGCTCGCTGAGTTATTGCTCACCGAGCACATCAAGATCTCCAGCGACAAAAAAGGGTTGGTGGATGTGGTGCAGCGCAAGCCCCTCGGCGATCCGATCATCGACGAAGCCTTGCATTCCATGGCCACGGCCAAGCGTCGCGCTTCGCTCAAGGATTGGCTGTCGCGCCTGGCGCGCATGAAAAAACTGCGTCACCGGGTGGCCGAACGCCTTTGCACCAGGGGTATTCTGCGAGCCACCGAGGATACGATCTTGCTGATCTTCAAGCGCAAGATCTACCCGGAGCTCGACCCACGACCCGAGCAGGCCATCATCAAGCGCCTGGATGCGGTCATCTTCGGTAATCAGCGCGACGTGGATGCGCGCACCACTGTGCTCATCTCCCTAGCCCACGGCACCGAATTACTCCAAGCCAACTTCGGGCGCAAGGAGAGCAAGGCCCAGAAAAAGCGCATTGAGGCCATCATCGAGGGCGAAGCCATCGGCAAAGCCACCAAAGAAGTCATCCAAGCGGTGCACGCCGCCATCATGGTCGCGACCATCGTCCCGGTGATCGTCACGAGTTGAGGTTGAGCCAAGCAGCGCAGCTACCCTATGTTTGGGCCGGCTCCGCGGCCCTGCCGTTGCGTGTTCCGCGCCAAGGAACCTGGAAACTTCTTCGCATCAAACACCCCAAGGTCCACGCCATCGGTGAAAGTGAACGCTAAGCTACAAGCATGCGCATCGCCTTGGTCCACATGCGGCACGCCCATAGCGGCGGTACCGAACGATATCTGAACCTGGTCTCCGCCCATCTGGCCAGCGTCGGGCACGAGGTCACGATCGTTTGCCGCAGCCATGAAGCGCCCACCCACGAAGCCATTCGATTCGAGGTGCTGCGCCCGCTTTCGTTCACCGGCGCGGGTCGTATGTGGAACTTCGCCAAAGCGGTGGAAGCCCACGTGTCCGGAGCCCACTACGACCTGGTCTTCGGTCTGGGCAAGACCTGGACCCATGACGTGATTCGCATGGGCGGCGGCTGCCACGCCACGTACCTGGAGCTGGCCCACGATGCCACTCTCACCCCGCTCGAGCGCCTCCTCCACAAGGGCGCACGCAAACACAAACTCGCCCTCGAAATCGAGAGCCGCGCTCTGGCCGACCATGCCTCCCGAAAATCAGGTGCGCGCCCGCTGGTGATCACCAACTCGGGCTTGGTCAAGCGCGATGTGATCGCGCGCCACGGCGTCGACCCCGATGGCATCCAGGTGGTTTACAACGGAACCGATACCGAACGTTTTCACCCGCGCCTGCGCGTGGGCAAGGGCGCCGAATTGCGCTCGGACCTGGGTTGGAATGCGGATCACCAGGTGCTGCTTTTCCTCGGCACCGGTTACGGGCGCAAGGGCCTGGACCTGGTCCTGCAAGCCGCTGCGAGACTCGCCCCTTCCAACGACGCCCTACGCCTGATGGTCGTGGGTTACGACTCCAGCGCCGCTGCCTTCAAAGCCCGCGCCGCAGAGCTGGGCATCGCAGATCGTTGCCAATTCTTGGGCGGCCGACGCGACGCTGAAATCTGCTTCGGTGCCGCCGACGTTTACGCATTGCCCACGCGCTACGACCCCTTTGCGAACTCGACCATCGAGGCCATGGCTTCGGGCTTGCCCACCATCACGACGCAAACCAACGGCGGCAGCGAGCTCATCGAAGAAGGGGTTTCCGGAAGCGTACTCTCCGAAAAGCCGACGCCCGAGGAATTGGCGGAGCGCGTGGGACATTGGTTCGATCAGCGCGCCAGTGGTGGCCATGCGGCCCGCTTGGTTGCGGAGCGGTATGACGCCAAATTCATGGTGCAGCGGACCCAAAGCATTCTCGAAGCCTTGGCAACTTCGCAGGTCTAGCGCGAGCCAAAGGCCCGGTTCGCTTACTCGGACAAGGCGGTTTCGTGCACGTGCACCCAGGTGCAAGGACCCTGCGATGTGCAGCGCAGGAAGGCGCTGGAGAGTCGGCCCTTCTCTATACCGTCCTTGCTTTGCCACTCCTCGTAGGTCACGAGGCAAAGGCCTTCCCCCACCATGCGCGCCTGGGTATTGCGCACACAGAGTTTGAATTCCGCGCCGCATGAAGCGAAACCACCAGCGAGGCCTTCAATCAAAGAAGCGCGCGAAATGAGGATGCCCGCGGGCGTGATGATCTGGAACTCATGCTCCAAACTGCGGGAGAGGCGCGCGAAGTATTCCGCAGAGTTTGGGCCGCGACCGGAGAGCCAGTCCTCAAAGAACTCGTGCAGGTCTAAGACTTCGTGGACGGCGATTTGCTCGGATGTGATTGCCATGTGTGCTTGCCGTCTATGATTTTAGCTCCGCCAATCCCGGGCAGACAAAAACCGTGTCCGCGGGGAATTGGAGGTCGAATTCGCTGTCGAGGGCCTCCAGTAATTCGGCCCGGGTGTTCAAAAAACGCGACTGCGCCCGCCCGCTCGAGTCCCGGAATTTCAAGGTTTGGTTGAGTAGAGTAATCCGCCCCTGGGGTGTGGCACGGGCCACGGTCAGCTTGCTGCGAAATTTCGACGCGGGGTGGGTACTGGTGTACCAATTGCCCAACTCGCGATCGATTGGGTACATGGGCTCCAGCGTGAATTCGCACACATCCTGCCACTCGCCTGCGATTTGCGCCTGGTGATACAGAAGGGCATCGGGCGAGCGCTGCTCCCACCCGGACCAGCCGCCCTCGGCCACGATGCGCCGCGTTTCCAGGGGCGTTTCTTGTGGCGTATCCAAGAGCAGCCGCAGGGGAACGTTGGGCGTCAATCCACCCACGCCCACGTCCACCAACCAGTCCTCGCCGCCTACACACACGCGCAGGAACATGTGGGTGCGAGCGGGAATCAAAGAGCGCGGACTCTTGATGCGAACTCGCGCGCTGATGGCTTGCACTGCAAAACCAAGCGCCAGCAGCACTTGCTCCATGAGCCCGTTTTGCTCAAAGCAATAACCCCCGCGACCTTCGTACACCAACTTGCGCTCGATGTCGGAGGGTTCCACCGAGATGCCGCGTCCACGCAGGATGTCTAGATTTTCGAAGGGGATGCAGCGCGCGTGAGCCTCGACGATGCGCCCCAGGTTGGCGAGACTGGGCTCGCGCGGTCCAACGTCGCCAATCCGCGCAAAATAGGCGTTCAGATCCAATTCAAAACTCATGTGGCGCTCAGCGTAGCGTGGTCTCCCACCAAAAAAAATACCTGATTGAACCCGAACCTGTCGGGACCGCGCACGCAGCCCGTAGGAGCCTTGCAGCTCGCTAGCTAGTGGGATCGGCATTGCTTGTGATGGCGCTGCAGAGAATGCAATGAACGGCCCTCCGCCCCCACCAAAAACACGTTGGCCCGCAAAGCTGGCGAACTTTTCGTTACTCACGATCAGCGCAGGAGTCTTTTGGTTCGATCCCGAAACGATCAGGGATACAGGACGAGAGCCACTGCCCTACTTTCGTGCGGGCTTCACTGCGACATGGCTGCTCTGCGTCTGGTGGCTTCTCCGTCACAAATCCGAGCTCTCTCGAAAGCAGGGAAACGCCCTTGTCCCCCGGGAGCCCATGCCGCATTGCCTGGTCTGCGGCGCGCCCATGCGGCGCGGGACCCCCGACCCTTGCCAAATATGCGGGTGCCTGCACCGGCCGATTCCCCCTGAATCGCTGAGTGGGCCCCCGACGGGCCTCGACATACCTGATTGCCGCCCAGCCGAACCGAGCCTTGCGAAGACATTCGACACAAGCCTGGAGGCTTCAGCTGCCTGACAGAAATTCGCCGGACACAAGCCCGAGATAGGCCTTCCAGCTAGGGTCCAGGCCACCATCCCAGGGGTTGCACCCTCCCTACGACCGGTCTAGCGCGTGACCC
>JBLFXY010000195.1:0-7592 GCA_047611645.1 Glaciecola sp. | reverse complement strand
CTATAAAAGTGAGCTATCGGCCGTGTACCGAGATTCCGTTCTTGGCTAGCAGGAAGGTTGTGAGTCCGGGGCCTTCGACGAGGGTGCCCTGCACATGGGTGAAAGCTACGCCGCAGGAGGGCGAGCGTTCTTTGAGGAAAGCAGATGAGATGGAGTTCTTTTGGCATTCTTCCAAAGCCAACCGGGCACCTGCCTTGAATTCAGCGGTGACGTTTTGGCCTTGCTCGGAGACTATTTCGGCTGCTCCGGTCCAAACGGCTGCGGCGTCTTGCGACTCGATCCACGCTTTGGGTCGCGGCGTCGCCAAGCCACCCCTTTCCTCCGGACAGAAGGAAATTGCTTGCATCCCTCGCTCCTGTAGTTCCTTTTCGAGATCCGCATCATGCTTGCCCTTTCCGTCATATCGGCACGGCTGGCCGAGCAGGCAGGCGCTTACCAGCACCGGCGTGCGCGGAGTGTGGGATGATTTTGTTTCGCAGGGTTCGGGCATAAGTCCAATTTACGGATTGCGGGTCGGTTCGCTACCCTTTGGGTGCATGCTTCCGTTCCGGTTACTTCAACTTCCCTTTATGAGGGCTCTGCGCCATGGGGCGCTTTTCCCGACCCTGCTGGTCGCGACCCTCTTGGTGGCGTGCCAGAGCCACCCCAAGCACGCTCCCGACTGGGCTAGTGAGGTGACCATCCATCGCGACGAGTTTGGCGTGCCCCACGCGGTCGCGAGCACCGATGCGGGAGCGGTGTTTGGAGTCATGTACGCCCGCGCTGAGGATGAATTTTCCAAGTTGGAACAGGCCTGTTTTTTGCCCTTGGGTCGCAACGCGGAGTACTTAGGGGAAGCCGGGTTGCCTTGGGATCGACTCGTGCACGCCTTGGAGATTCCGCGTCGGGCGCAGGAGGCCTATCTGGAGTTGCCCACGGAGGTACGAATTCTCTGTGACGCCGCTGCGGCTGCGCTGAATCAATACAAGTCGGACCATCCCACCGAAGGGGCCAACCTAGTGCAGATTTTTGAACCTTGGCATATGGTCGCCCAGAGTTATTCGTGGCACTTGTTTCAAGCCTCGCAGGCCCTGCGAGCCGAGTTCGGAACCGCAGCCGGACTTGGAAATTATGGCCTAGCTCAAGGCTCCAACGCCTGGGCTATCGCACCCAGCCGAACCCGCCGTGGAAACGCACTGTTACTGATCAATCCGCACCTACCCCTGCATGAGATATACGAGGCGCATTGGATTAGCGACGAGGGCCTCAACGTCAGTGGGGCGGTGCCCTTTGGGCGTAGCATGCTGCCGATCTACGGCCACAACGCAAACGTGGCTTGGGCTTTGACCGTGAATCGGCCTGACGTGGTAGATCTGTTCGCATTGGTCAGTTCGAGGGATCGCACCGGGCTACGGCACAGATGGAAACAAAAGTGGGCGCTCATGCCCGAGCGGCATGTGATGGTGATGGTGCTCACAGACGAGGGGCTGAAACCGCGCACGTTGACTTTCTATGAGAGCGCACTCGGGCCCGTCGTCGCGCAGCGCGGAACCCAACACATCGCTATTCGCGTGGCGGGTCTGGAGCGCAACCGATTCCTTGAGACCCAATACGGCCTGGCCAGGGCCAAGAATCTGGAACAATTTCAAGCGGCTCTAGCCTTGGGTGGATTCTTGTTTCACAACGTCATGTATGCCGATCGCGAGGGACACATTTGGTACGTCTATAATGGTCGAGTTCCGCGGAGGGCCAGGGATGGCGGAGGCGCAGGTGTCCTGGCAGGCGAAGCTCGCGACGAGTGGCTGGGCTATCACGCACTTGCAGAGCTGCCCCAGCTACTGGATCCCGCCTGCGGATGGCTGCAAAACTGCAACTCCAGTCCCTTCGCCGCATCCGAAAATGACAACCCCAATCCCGCCGACTTCCCCGCATACCTGGTGGGAGCTGAGGAGGCCGATGGGCGCGCCGACCGTAGCCGCGCGCTGCTTTCCCATTCGCCTCGCTTTGACCTGCCTAGTCTCGCTGCCGCAGCTTTTGACACCCGCGTCGCATCCGCTGATACTTGGATTCCTGAAATTCTCGCGGTGCACAAGCGCCTCACACAGGAATCTCCAAGCCGCGCCGAATCCTTGCAACCGGCCATAGACTGCTTGGCCAATTGGAACCGTCATGCGGCGCTTGATTCGGTGGCTACCACGCTCTTTTTCCTGTGGTTTGAACGGTATGCAGCGCTGCTAAATACGTCCATCAGCGATCCTCCCGCCACACACGTGCTGGCCCAAGTTTTGGCGGACCTCAATCAGCGATGCGGCACCTGGCAAGTCCCGTGGGGCGACCTAAACCGCCATCGCCGCCCAGGTTCGACAACCGCCCCGGAGAAAGGCTACCCCGCAGTCGGGGGCCACGGCGGTGCCGGCATCCAGGCCAGTTTCCTCTCGCGCTTCGAAGATGAAACCTCTCAAACCCGGTTCGGCTACCGCGGTTCCACCTACGTGGCAGCCATTGAACTCTCAAACCCCATCCGCTCGCTCTCGATCATCCCCTACGGCCAAAGCAGCGATCCCAAGTCTCCTCACTACGATGATCAGGCCGAGCTCTATGCCCGCGGGGAATTGAAAGAAGCGTGGTTCACTAGAGAGGATGTCATGGCCAACAGCAAACGCAGCTACCGCCCGGGGGACTCCGGCTCCCTAAAATAGTCGGTTTGCCTTACCCAGCTGGGAGCGTTTGATGCAACTCGTGATGGGAAATTCGCGCTCCCCACTCGTGGAGTGAGCGTTCCGGACCGCAGGATTCTCGGTTTGAGGGTAGGTTGCCCATTGGGTAGACGATCATCCGGGGCCCGGATCCAGAAAAAATCCGTGCAGGGAGGGGCGCTCCGGGGCATTTGACCGCCCGAAAGGGCCTTCTGGGGACCTGGGCGGATTGACATGCCCCGCAAACTCAACTTATGCTCCCCGCCCCCAATCAGTAACCCCCCCGGCGCGGGTGGGTAGATCGGTGGTCCCCCACCCAACAATAAAGGTCCATGCGTAACCTCACCCTTCTTTCACTGCTTCCGCTCTCGCTTTTGCTGGCGAGCCCCTCCCTGGCCGATCGGATCTTTAAGACCGATGGTTCGACGCTCGACGATGTCACCATCGTGTCCGAGGGGCTGGACGAGGTCGAATACAAGCCCGCTAGTGGGCGCAACAAGAAGACGATCGGCTCCCACGAGGTGCTTTCCATCGTTTTCGAAAGGATGCCCACCCAGCTCGACTCCGCTGAAGCGGCCATGGGTGATGAGCTTTACCTGGACGCGGTGAACGACCTGGAGGAATTCCTGAGCCATTTCGCCAGCAAGCCGCCCCGCACATACCCCTGGGCCGTTCCTTACGCGCTGTATCGCTTGGTCGAGGTGTATCAAGTCGCTGGGGAGTATCCCTCCGTCGTGACCGCAGCGGATCGGGTCTTGACCGAAGCTCCTGACAGCCGCTACGCGATCATGGCGCACCTGACCAAGATCGAGGCCCTCAATTTGATGGGTGAAGAAGCGGATCTGAAGAGTGCCGTGGCAACCTTCAGCGCTTTCGTCACCGCGAAGTCCCTTCCCGCCCGCTGGCGCCTGGAAGCGGAACTGCGCGGCGTGCTGTTCGATCGCACCCTGAAGGGTTCCAAGCGTCGCGATAAGCTCAACGAGGTGGTCTCTGCCGCTGGCAAGGACTCACCCATCGTGAAAAATCGGGCCATGGTTGCCATTGGTGAGTCGTTCCTGACGGAGCGCAAGGTCAACGACGCGCAACGGACGTTCACCCAGGTTCTGGCGGATCCCAAGGCCGATGACTTCACTCTGGCCGGTGCGCACACGGGGCTCGGTGATTGCCTTTATCAGAAGTCCGAAAAGAAGAAATCCGAGGGTGAAGATGCTGCCGAAGATTTCAAGAAGGCTGCCCTGGAGTACATGCGCGTCGTCGTGGTGTACGGCGATCAGCTGCAGTACGTGCCCAAGGCCATGTTCTTCGCAGGACGCTGCTTCCAGGAGATGGGCGATGACGAAGGCGAGCGTCGCGCTCAGCAGCTCTACAGCAAATTGGCTCGCACATATCCGAACTCGAAGGCTGCTAAGGAAGCCAAGTCCTTCCGGCGCCGCCTCTAGCAGATCTGCGGCTTTGCCATTCACAAGCGGGCTGCCTTCGGGTAGCCCGCTTTTTTCGTAGCTCCACTTTGTGCGCGCCCGGCACATGGGGATCCCCAGCCCATTGGACCCATCCAGGAGGGCGGGTTTTCCACAGGTCTCGTCACCGGGCCTCGGGGTCTCTCTTTCATGCGGAAGCAAGGCCACGCAGGCCCGGCCCGCCAGGAGACCACCCCATGACCCAGCAAATCGAGATCGACCTTCCTCTTGCCCAATGCCCTCCCATCCCCATCGGATCTGAAAGCGGACTGACATGGAGCGGATTGGAAGAGCATCGAACCAGCTTGCAGCGCTACCTGCAGAGTCGGTGTACCGATGAAAATGACATTGCCGATATTATTCAGGAGTCCTTCTTAAGGGCGGCGCGCTATCGGCGTGTACCTATGGACTCGAGCAGGTTGCGCGGTTGGCTGATGCGGATCGCTAGCAACGTCCAGGTGGACAAGGCTCGGGGAGGCTCTCGGGGACCGACCAATGGATTGGCGCCGGAGATTTGGGAGAATATTGGGGAGCCGGTGCAGGAGGAAGCACGCTTTTCATGGGGTGGTGGCAGCGTAGTGATGGAGGAGGCGCTGGTTTGCTTAAGGGCGGCGGAAAGCGAGTTGCGCGAGCAGGATCGCAAGGTCCTGGATGAGTATTACCTCCGCGGTTCGGGTACCGATGAGATCGCGGGGCGCTTGGGTGTGAGCTCCAGCATGGTCAAGGTGCGGCTGTTTCGAGCCCGACGCCGCTTGAAGAGCTTGCTCGAGAAGCGCTTTCGCCTGGTCGGAAAACCCACACTTGCGTGGGCTTGAACTCCATGCTTCCCGTGCGCGCATGGATCGCGAAAGCGTGGATGTTTGTGCGCGCACGGCTCCAAGGTGCACGGACTTACGCGCAAGGGCCGCGCGGGCGTCGCAGAATCCTCTTCTTGTGCACACTGCTAAGCGTGTGGGCCTACAAAAATTGGTCCGAACAGACCGCACATAGCAGCCAATCACAATTTGCGGATAAGCGTCCCTGAACGTGAACCCCGCACGTCCCAAAATCAGGACGTAGGGATGAGCAAGCCGTGCGGCACATGCCCGCATGGGGGTTCGCGCGGATTAGGAACGGATTGTCAGCGGATTGCCGTCGACGCGTACGCGTACGCGATGTCACAGCACAGCACTCGCGCTGACGGCCTGCAAAGCAACTTGAGAAGTGAAGTGAGAGGTTGTGGGCAATGGTTTTTGTGCGCGCGTGGCACGGCTTGCAGCCATTCGCATTGCCGTGTATTCGCCGCGCGTTGAACCAACAGGTAAACCGCTACGTGTGTTTGAATCGCAACGAAAAAAACGCGGAGGCAAACGTGTTTTGGTGTCTTCGATGATCGTTTCGCAACGCCGCACGAGCGTGCCCTGGAAATTTTTTTGCGTTTACACCCGTGAATTTCTTCACAAGGGGTACCTCCATGGGTAACAATTACTTTTGAAGGCGTATCCGAGTTTGCGATTCAGGGTGTTGTCACTGGTGTGACACACGTCGCAGGCCGACGGCTTCAGGATTCAGCACGACATCCGAGAAGCGGTCCACCCCTCGGGGCGGACCGCTTCTCTTTTTTTGCCTGAGCCGTAGGCCCTTATTTTCCTGCGCCGTAGGCTCGCAGTTTGTCTGCACCGTTAGCTCGCCGGTGCGTTGTGTTTTCTAGCGACCGATGCCGCGATAGAAGAAGCCGAGCTCTTCGACTCGAGTGCGCGACCAAATGTTGCGCCCGTCGAACAGTATCGGCTGCTTCAGGGATTCTTTGACCTGGTCGAAGTCGGGGCGTCGGAATTCGTTCCACTCGGTGACCAACACCAGGGCATCCGCACCCACCAGTGCATCCATGGGTGCATCGGAATACTCGATCAAGTCACCGAGGTAGACCTCTTTGGATTCTTCCATGGCCTCCGGATCGTGGGCGATGACCGTGGCGCCAGCAGCGACCAAACTCTTGGCCAGAACGATGGCGGGAGCTTCGCGCATGTCGTCGGTGTTGGGCTTGAAGGCCAAACCCCAAAGTGCAAAGCGACGACCGCTCAAGTCCGCGCCGAACTTTTCAACGATCATGCCGAACAGAACCTGCTTTTGCAGTTCATTCACGCTTTCAACGGCTTTGAGGATCTTGAAGTCGTATTTGTGTTTGTCCGCGGTGTGCACGATGGCTTGCACGTCTTTCGGGAAACAAGAACCGCCGTAGCCGACACCGGAGAAAAGGAAACGTGAACCGATACGTTCGTCGGATCCAATTCCGCGACGCACGTTGTCCACGTTGGCGCCGACCAAGCTGCACACGTTTGCGATCTCGTTCATGAACGAGATGCGCGTGGCGAGCATTGCGTTGGCCGCATATTTTGTGAGCTCGGCGGAGGGCACGTCCATGTGGATGATGGGGTTGCCGGTGCGTACGAAGGGCTCGTACAAATCGTCCATGATGCGTTTGGCGCGATCGGATCCGGAGCCGATGACGACGCGGTTGGGCTTCAGGAAGTCATCGATCGCCGTGCCTTCTTTCAGGAACTCTGGGTTGGAGACCACGTCGAATTCCTGGTCGGTGTGGGCCTTGAGAACCTCGGTGACTTTGGCGGCGGTGCCCACAGGTACGGTCGACTTGTCGACAACCACCATGTAGGTTTTCATCTGCTCCGCGATGGACTTGGCAGCGGACAGCACGTACTTGACGTCTGCACTACCGTCTTCGCCCGGGGGCGTGCCCACCGCGATGAAAGCAATTTGAGAGTCCTTAAGACCCTCTTCGTAGCTCGTCGTGAAGTGCAGGCGTCCGTCACGCACGTTGCGGCGCACGAGTTCTTCCAAGCCGGGCTCGTAGATGGGCACGATGCCGCTCTTGAGCTTGCGCACTTTTTCTTCGTCGATGTCGATACAGGTGACCGTGTTGCCGCTTTCAGCAAAGCAAGTGCCGGCCACGAGGCCGACGTATCCGGTTCCGATTACGGTGATACGCATGGTTTAGGGGGTGAAACGAAGGGTGAGCAGGAAATCTGGGAGCGGGGAAGGCCCCGGGGGTAGCGTGAAGGGGCGCAGAAGGATAACTTGTCCAGCCGAAAGACCAACATAAGGGCGATTAACTCAGCGGTTAGAGTGCCTCGTTTACATCGAGGAGGTCGGGGGTTCGAATCCCTCATCGCCTACCACCCTTCTTTCGGACCTCCTACGGGAGGGGTTTAGGGGCAAGGTCGCATCGAAGGACCCGTCAGGGGCAAAGGCCCTAATTTGGGTCCCCAGGGCCGGTCAGGGGCTCCAGAAGGTAGACCCAGCGGCCTCGATCGAGCCGCGCCACCGCCAAAATGCCGCGCTGGCTGCCCGGGCCGCGCAATTTGCGCTCCAAGACCTCCGAGGGCTCGTCGTGCCCGCGTTGCCGCACTTGAATTGGGCCGAGGTCGTGCTCGCCGAGCATGCGGCGAATCTTCTTACGGTC
>JBLFXY010000194.1:0-7617 GCA_047611645.1 Glaciecola sp. | reverse complement strand
CTCCACCAAGCCACCAAGCCACAAAACCACCACGCCCCAGCATCCCCAGCATCCCAAGCGTCCCAAGCGTCCCAAGCGCCCCCACGAGATTCCCCTCCGGGGAATCGGGGAATCGGGAAATGCGTCGTCGGCGTAAGCCGCCGAGCCAAAAAAAATGTCGTTCGGGGCGATTCTCGCCCCGAACGTTTTTTCCCCCCGCGGGTGCAAAGCACCCCCGGGGGGAAAAAATGGTCGGGGCGAGAAGATTTGAACTTCCGACCTCTGCAACCCCATTGCAGCGCGCTACCAGGCTGCGCCACGCCCCGACCTAAGGGACGAGGACTTTAGGTGCTGGACTGCGCCTCGTCAATCGGCGCCTGCCGGTTTGTTGAGGAAATTTGCATTGAAGCCCCGGTGCATGCGGACAAAATTCGGGATTCCGCGTTTGGATCAGGTGGGAAGCGGGCGCAGGAGCCTCCGAGGGCGTCCCAAGTGCTATCTTGGGATGCATGGCCAAGCCCCTTCGCTCCCTCGCGCGCCCCCGCAATTCTGCGCGGCGTCGGCACCGTACCTGGATGAGATCCATGTCGTTGGCAACCCTGGGTTGGGGCCTGTGGTGGAGCGCCCTCGCCTGGCATCGGAGATTCCCCGACAGCCCTCCCAATTGGATCGTGATCTACACCGCGACTTGCTGCCTGGCGGGCGTCGGCATGCTCTACGCCTTATTCACCCTGCGGGCCAAGCGCTCTTGGGTGATCATGGCCACCCTGGCCTGGGTGGCCAACCTAGGCCTCTTTGTGGTGCCCTGGGTTCTGCACAGGGACCTGATCGCTTTCTTAGCCTCGAAGGCCCAGTAGGGCTCGCTACAGAGGCAGGCGCTCTGCCAGCGAGAGCATGATCGCTCCAGTGACCGCCGCCAACAAGGTCAACCCGATCACGAGGAAGGCTGCCTTGCGGTGCAGGGCGAGGCCGCTCGGGTTCTTTAGGGTCCGCAATCCTGTAATGACCGGCAGAAGGTAGGACACCGTCGCCACCCTTGCCACCGCCATGTGTATCGGCGTGATGACTCCGGCCGATTCCAGGTCGTAGTGCGGCCCCACCAGGAGTGCGTACCGAATCGCCATGGCAAGAGAGATCACCGCCAACACGACCAAGCGCAGGTGAAGGCGACGTTGGGCCTTAAACCCGGTCCAAGCGACAGCCCCCAAGAGGACCACCGTCAAGATCAGGAAGCCAAGGAATCCTAGTTCGGCGCTCATAAGATTGGGTTAGCCCCAGAGGCCATCCATTTCACCCACGGGTTCGCGACTCATCAGGTCGAACACAGCGCTGCGCGGGTCCTTGCCCTCAAACAGCACGGCATGCACCTGCTTGGCGATCGGCATGGAGATACCAGCCAGCTCAGACTCGGGGCCGAAGAGAGCTTTGGTGGTCCATACACCTTCGGCCACCATTTTCATCTCACCCAGGATTTGCTCGAGGGTACGGCCGCGCCCCAGGGCCTCCCCCACCGAACGGTTGCGGGAGTGCTTGGAGAAGCAGGTGGTCGCCAGGTCACCGATGCCCGCCAAACCAAAGAAGGTTTCGGGGCGTGCGCCGTGGGCTTTTCCGTAGCGAGCCATCTCAACCACACCGCGCGTGACCAGGGCACTCTTGGCATTATCGCCGAGCTCCAAGCCGTCGCATATACCAGCCGCCAGGGCGATCACATTCTTGAGCGCCGCTGCCAATTCCGCGCCCACCGCATCGGCATGGGTATATACGCGGAAGGTGTCCGAATTGAATGCAGCCTGCACTTGCTGGGCAAACTCCAGGTCCTCGCAGCCGGCCACCAGGGTCGCAGGCAGGCCGCGTGCGACCTCCTCGGCGTGGCTGGGTCCAGTAAGGACGCACATGGGCCGGTCGCCGAGTACCTCTTTTAGGATTCCTGTGGGTGACTTGAGTGTCTCTACCTCGATGCCTTTGCTGGCGGACACCATGGGCAAGTCGCCTGGAATCGCCTCCTCAAAACGACGCGCCGTTTCCCGTAGGTATTGGGTGGGTATCACACTGACCAAGAAGTCCGCGCCTTTGACGGCTTCGAAAGGATCCGCGGTCAGCTCCAGAGATGCTGGGAAGTCCACTCCAGGTAGATAGGCTTCGTTGCGCCGATCCTTGCGCAGCAGTTCGCAGGACTCCGGAAAGGCGCTCCAAAGAATCGTGCTGACCCCGTTGCGCGCTAGCACCATGGCCAGGGTCGTGCCCCAACTTCCGTCGCCGAGAACGGCAACCCTTGTGTTTGCTTTAGCCACGATCGAGGTCTCCCTTTTTGGATGTATTGTTGGTTAAGTCGAGCTTGCCCTGCCCGATTTTTGATTCGGTGCCCGCCGCCAAGCGCTTTAGATTTCCCCGGTGCCGAACCAGGATCAAGGTGGCCAATGCCGCGCAACCCAGAATGAAGGGCAAACCCGGACGACCCATGCGCACATAAGCTGCGACCGGGAAGGTGATGCCCATCAGGATCGAAGCGATGCAAACGTAGCGACTGGCGTACAGCGAAACCAACCAAACGACACCGCCGGCCAGGAACACCGTAGGATCCATCGCGATGATGGCACCGCTGGCCGTCGCTACGCCCTTGCCGCCCTTGAATTTCAAGTAGACCGGAAAACAGTGACCGATCACGGCCAAGGCCCCGCATAGGACCTGCACGGTGAGTAGGTCCTCGGCTCCGCCCCAGCGCGCGAAAGAGTACGCCGCTACAAATCCCTTGCCCCAATCGAGCAAGAAGGCTGTCAGACCGAGGGGCTTCCCCATGGCGCGCATGGCGTTCGTGGCACCGATGTTGCCGCTGCCCACATCGCGCAGGTCGATGCCCTTAAAGGTTTTGGCCATCACCAAACCGAACGGAATCGCTCCCAGCAGGTAGGAGGCCAAGAGAGCTGCGGCCAAACCGGGCCCGAAGAGCATTGCGAGGGGTATCGTCATGGTGAGGTCCCCATAATGGCGACTCCCGGACCTAGCCAGAAAGGAAATTCCCGATCTATGCCCGACGCGCTCCGACCGAACTTTCGGTGTGCTTCTGAAAAGCTCTGCGCGCTTAAGGACCCTGTGCGCTCAGGGCACGAAAAAACGGCCTGGAGGGGCCGTCTTCTTGGGTGCCCCATAACCCCTTCGCTAAAGGAAGGGAAAATGGAGCGGCTGAACGGATTTGAACCGTCGACATCAACCTTGGCAAGGTTGCGCTCTACCACTGAGCTACAGCCGCATTCCCCTTTGGGACCGGAAGAATAGCCTCAACCGGGGAAAAGGCAAGCGAGACTAGGAGCTTTTCTTCGGGACTTGCGACAACCTGCTCGCCACGAAGGATCCGGCAGCCTCAACTGCCCTTCCCAAAGCCATCCCATTGGCCAAATGAGCTGCTAGAGCGCTTGCGAAGCGGCATCCGGAGCCACGGATGGAAGCGCCGATAAAACGCGGTCGTGAACTGGAAAGATTTTCCCCCTGGGCCCCGAGCACTAAATCCACCACCGGATTTTCCAAACCGTGTCCGCCTTTGATCACCACCGCCCGTGCTCCCTGTGCCATGAGTTGATGCCCAGCCGCACGCCGGGCTTCCAGTGATCGTTCCAACTGCGCCAGAGGAACCGCAGCCAACTCAGCTAGTTCGGGCAAGTTGGGCGTCCACACCAAACCCAGGGGCAAGAGTCGTTGGCGCATCAGACACAAGGACTCAGAATCGTGAAAGCGGGTGCCGCTGGATGAGGCCAAGACAGGATCTAAAACTCGCCACGCCGGCCCCGCCAACCCTTCCAGCAACTCGGCCGCCGCCCGCAGAGCATCGGGCCCAGGCAGGAGCCCAAACTTGATGGCTCCAAGATCCGGTCCAACTAGCCCGCGAGCCTCGGCCAACCATTGGGTAGAATCCACCAAGCCCAGGTCTCGAACGCCGGCCGCGTTTTGCACCGTCCAAGCGGTCACCACGTAACGGGCGGAGACTCCCGCACTTGCCAGTGCATCCCGATCGGCGTCTACGCCAGCCCCACCGCTGGAGTCCGAGCCAGCCACCACCAGAACTCGCGGATAGATCTTCGGTCCCGAGGTCATCGTTTAGCCCGCATCATTCATAGAGACCCAATCAGTTCGCCCTGGATGGCCAATTCCGCAAAGTACTGCCGGAGGCCGATACGGAACCGCAGGGGAGCGTTTGCGAGGTTTAGCGTGCAGCATCATGAAACATGCGAGCTAGCTGAGCGGGCGGCCTTCAGCGGGTAACTCATCTGCGTCGGCGCTGCCGAGAATGGCCAAGGCGCGTTTACGCAGGGCGCGCTCCACACTCGCGACGGAACTCTCCCCCACGTCTTCCAAGCTGATTCGTCCACCGGCGATGTGTCCGTGTCCGCCGAAGGAGCCTTCCCCATCCAGCACGCGTTCCATCAGGGGATACGCATTGCCAAAAGCGTAGTCCGTGCGCAGAGATAGCACATAGGTGCTCTCTTCTTCCACGGCACCGCCCACCACGACCCAGGAAGCGCCTCGCATGCGCAAGAAAAAGTCCGCCATCTCCGCCACAAACTCGGGGTGGCTAACTTTGCCTAGCAAGCACAACACGAGGGCGCCATGCTGTCTGGCCACGCTCAAGGCTCCGTGCAGTTCCGAGTAGTAAACCCGGGGCAGGGCAGGATGATGGATGCGTGTGATCTTCTCGCGATCCGCCAAGCGGAACATGGCGTAGTAGGCCTCCTCATCCAGCAGCGAGGAGTTGCGCGAGAGGTCAGCGGTGTCGTAACGGATTCCACAAAACAAAGCGGTCGCGGTGCGACTGTCCACGGCCACACCAGCATCACGCACGTACTCGTAGAGGATGGTAGCGGTGGCGCCGATACCGAGGCGCACATCCAAGTGCGGGACCTCGACGACGTTGTCATCCACCGAGGTGGGCGCCACATGGTGATCGAATACCGCGAGCAAGGGGATGTCATCGGGCACTACTGTGTGACCGAAACCTGGTTGAGTGTCCACCAACACAGCACCAAAGTATTCCCCGTGGTCGATGTTCTCGTAGTTCACGAAATCAAGGCTGAGAGCTTCCACAAGTGCCTTGTTCTCGGCTCGGTGAATTGTCCCCACGGTGGCCACTTGCGCGGTCAAACCAAAGACCTTCTCACAGAGATACCGGATGCCTTCGCAGGCACCGATGGCATCTGGGTCCGGGCCTCGGTGAGTCAGGACCAAGAGCTTTTGCGCATCCCCCGTGGCCCCCTGCTTAGCGGCGTCGAGCACCTTGCGAAGGTGCTCCAGGGGAACTTCGCCCAGAGGGTTGGTTTCTTCAGTGCTCACAGAACGTCCCAGGAAAAATCCTCGAAGGGTCCTTAGAACCCGCGGTCCAGTAGGAAACGAACAGCCGCCAGGACCTCGGAACGCCCGTGATGGGCACCGATATCCACGACCTTCTCTGCTTCGCCAGGCGTGTACTCTGAAACCAACTTGAAATCAACGGCGCCCATACCCGGGGGCAGGTCGGCTTCGTTATCCAAGGCGTCTTGCAGGTGGATACCTAGCATGCGCGAACCGAACTTCTCCAGCCAATCACCTTGCCCTGCCAAGCCAACTCGTTGGCGCCGATGCACAGCGCCCGTGTCATGCCAGTAGTGCAGATCGTGACGGGGCAAATCGTCGAGCACCCACTCCATCGCCTCAAAGTTCAAGAGGTCAATGAACGTCCGGCCTGGCTCCACGGCTAGGCGCACGTCCGGATACTCCTGGCGCAGTGAATGGATCGATCGGCAAAGGTGCTCGATCTGCGCTTGGCTCTGTTTCTGGGTGTCCACCACGAACGTCTGAACCGCTTCGTTGAGCACATCATCAGGTCCGTTTTCCTCGAGATCCGTCTGCAGCTTCGCAGCCCGGCTTCGCAGTTCTGGATGCTCGATCTCACAGCCACGCAAGATCACCGTGGGGCAACCGTACTTCGTGGCCAACTGAATGTGTCGACGGCAAGACAACACCGCTCGCTCGCGCAACTCTGCATCCAAGGATCCAAGTTTCGTACCCGACATGTTCTCCGAGCGCGGGTTCAAGCACCCGGCCACCAGAGAATTGAAGGACACGCCGGTTTCGCGGCCGCAGTCTTCGAGGCCCGCTAAGGGCACGGGCACTTCATTGAGGCCTAGCTCGATGCGGCGGAACCCCATGGCAATGCTCGCAAAAACTTGAGCTTCAATGGTCGCCAGACGCGTTCCAAAACACGAGGTGGAGAGCGAGTACTCGTTGGGGATTCCGGGCTTGGTCACAGTGGTCGGGGGAAAGGGGTGTGATAGCGCACCGGTATGGTGGCAGATAGACCTATCGAGTCCAGCACCAGCCATTGCGAAGGGAAAAAAATTCCCCTCTGCTCTGGAGAGCGGGTTTTCCCATATAAGAGCAAAGGAATCAACCGTCCGTGGGCCCTGGAGCAAACTCCCCTACACGCGCTCCGAGTCACCACGAACTCTGTTAGGCTCTTGTCATGAAATTCCCACTCCTATGGGGTCTTTCCGGTGCATGGGCCCTGATCTTTTTTTGGATGGGGGTGGACCTATTCCAAAACCCAGGCAGCGCCGAAGGCTCCCTCCTGAGCCCCTTCACCGCGGGCGCAAAATTACAGGCATTACTGGCAGGAATTGGTTCCTGGACCGTTGGAATCGTGCCACTTCTGCTGACTTACGGCCTGTACCGCTTCAACAAGAGCCGAGAATTTGGGCGTTTGACCAAGGAACGGGGGCGCATTGATCGCCGTTTGGAGAAGCTGGAAACGAAGAAGTGAGCCCCCACAGGGACCCACTTCCTTGATCGATCCTTCGGGCTGATGGCTTAAACGCGCACTTCGCCCGTGGCGCCCAGGAGCTCGGCGTACTTCGCGAGCACCGGGTCCACTTCCTCTTCCATGAACTCTAGCACCTGCTGGGGTGCCCGGCCCACATAGCGCTCCGGCTCGAGGATCTCATCGATGCGGCCCGCCACGGGCGCCAGCAGCTTCGAGGCTTTGAGCCGTTCCGTCAGATCGTTGTCGCGACCTTCTTTGATGCCTTTGGCGGCGGCGAAGCTCGCTTGACGCACTTCTTCATGAACGTCTTGGCGGTCCGCACCGGCACGCACAGCCTCCATCATCAAGGCTTCGGAAGCGAGAAAGGGCAGCTCCGCCATCAAGTTGCGGCGCACCACGTGGGGGTACACAACGAGACCAGAGCTGACATTGAGCAGCAGGTTCAACACGGCGTCCGTGGCCAAGAACATCTCCGCCAGCACGATGCGGCGGTTCGCAGAATCGTCAAGAGTCCGCTCGAGCCATTGGTTAGCGGCGGTGTGGGCGCAGTTGTCCAAATGCGAGATGATCAGGCGCGACAGGGAGCAGATGCGTTCGGAGCGCATGGGGTTACGCTTCCAGGGCATCGCGCTGGAACCAATTTGCTTGGACTCGAAGGGCTCCTCCAGTTCCTTGCGGTTCGACAAGAGGCGCAGGTCTGTGGCGAACTTGTGGGCGGTTTGGGCGATGGAAGAAAGGGCCTGGCCAACCCGGAAGTCCAACTGCCGGGGATAGGTTTGCCCCGTGACAGCGAAGCGCTTCTCGAAACCCATTTTCTTGGACACGCGCAAGTCGAGTTCGCGCACCTTGTCATG
>JBLFXY010000193.1:0-7701 GCA_047611645.1 Glaciecola sp. | reverse complement strand
CTTCGACCATGCCTGCGGGGAGAAACGACTGTTCCACGCGCCGCTGGCCCGCTCGACCCAGCCGTTGTGCGGTTTCCGGATCCGAAAGCATCCGCTCGAGGGCCGCCGCCCACGCTTGCACATCCCCAGCGGGCAGAAGCCGACCTGTTTCCCCATGCAAGACCAAGTCTTGTAGACCGCCGACAGCGGATGCCAGCACGGGCAATGCCACCGCCATGGCCTCCAAGGCAGCGATGCCCAAGCCTTCCGCTCGGGAGGGCATGGCAAAAATGTCGGCTGCTGCAAGCATGTTGGGCATGTCACTGCGCTCACCCAACAACCGGACCGAATCCGAAACTCCCAAGGCCGCCACCATCCCCTCCAGAGAGCCGCCTTCGGGTCCCCCACCCGCGATACAAAGCACGGCCCCTTGCGGCACCTTGGCAAACGCTTCGATCAAGCAATCGAATCCCTTGCGCCCGACCAACGCACCCGCCGCGAACACCATGGGTTGCCCAGGGTGCAGACCTAAGTCCTGCCGGATCTGCTCGCGAGGTAGAGTGGGTTGCAGCTGGTCCGGATCGACTACCGACCAAATCAATTCGGTGTTCTCCGGAGGAACTCCCCCCGCGTGCAACTGTTTCAAAACCGCGGGCGAGATCGCGGCGGTGCGCGCCACAAACTCCCCGTAGATCCGCCGAGTCTTGAGATTGCGCTTCACATCGCGGTCCATGCGCCGCGTGCTCACCGCGGTTAAACCCGCTCGCTTGGCCGCCCAACCGCCCAGCCAATTGGCGCGCCCCGTATGCAGATGCACCACATCAGGCGCCAAGTCGCCGATGATCTTCGTCAATTTTCTGACCGCAAACACATCCCAGTCCGCACGCATGCGAAGCGTTCTACAAGGCACGTTGCGCTCGCGTGCAGCCTGCTCCACCAGGCTATCCGGTTGGGCGATCACCGTACATGTATGACCCCGTGCCACCAACCCATCGATGAGCAGGAAAACTTGGACCTCTCCGCCGGAGAAGCCCATTTCGGGGTCCAAGTGAATGATGTGCATGGGAGTTTGAGACGAAAACAAAAAGGAGGCCATGGCCTTGGGTTTCAACACCCGGGGACCATGACCTCCATTGAATACATCAACCGGGACTAGGGTATGCGTGCGTAGCGCACGGCGAGGTCATTGGCATCGCCGTCCCCGTTGAGGTCGGTTCCCGCCGGACCTTCTAGATTCTCCGGAGCCAACCAAAGAATGGCCCTGGGATTTGCACCGCGACCGGCCATGATCGAGTCCATGGCCAGGTTCTGAAGCACGCCCATGGAAATGGCCTGGGATCCTCCGGTCAAGTCCACGCGCTGCAGGATGGTGTCGGCTTGATCGCCGTCCAAGTTGTAGTCGAAGCGCTGATCGGCTTCCGAGATACGGTAGTAGCCGAAGTTGCCGCGCGTCGTGATGCCCGCGTTGTTGCGCTCGATCGCCACGCTAACACCGGGGAAGTCCAACTCACGCGGGCTGCCAGCCTCGATCGGGAAGGTCGGGATACTGTCGGTCAGGTCGCCATCGTTGTTGCGGTCGATACCCGTCGAGCTCTCTTTGATCGCGGCCAAGAAACGGGACTCCACATCGGGGTCGGGAGCCATCCACGACACGCGCAGGAAGGTCGCAGCGCCCTGGTCAAAGTTCCAACTGGTTCCGGGCAAGTTCGGGTCGAGAACGCCCACAAACTCATTGTCCGCCACGTCGCCGTCGTAGTTACGACCGTCCGCCGCTTCGTCGACAACGGCCACCCAAAGGTCCCCGTTGAGCGCGATCACGCCACCACTACCACCGGCGACTCCGGTATCGATAGCGATCATCTTGGCGGCTTCGATCACCGGCAAGGGTGCAGCTGTGGTTTCAACCCAGCGAAAAATGTCGTCGTTGTTGTCGCCGTCGCCGTTCAAGTCGCAACCGCCGCCGGACCCTTCGTCCGATTCATTGCCGATCACGCCCAGCCATTGGCTGCCCAGGCTGTAGATCTGATCGCCGCCCACAAGGCCGGTGTTGATCGCCGGGTTGCCAACGGGGTCAGCGGTATAGTCGGTCAGGTTGAGCCAGTGCAAGACTTCGTCCAGGGTGTCTGCATCGTCGACCGCAGAACACTGGGTGGCCTGCCACAATCCCGCAAACAGTGCGGGGTCGTTTAGGTTGGCGCCTTGGGTGGCTTCGTCCACGAAGTAAGCCACCAAGCGATCGACACCCGAGACCAGGGGTTCCACCGTCGTACTGCCATTGCGGAGCGCTTGCGGAACCACTTGGATTTCGCCTCCGGATCCGGTTCCCATCAGGCCCAAAATGGCGGAGTCGAGGGCGTCACTATCCCCGTTCATGTTTCCACCCTCAGTGATTTCCGAGAGCGTCATCCAAAGCACACCGTTGGATTCGCCACGCAGGGAAACATGGATGCCGTTCCCGCCCGGGTCCACGAATGAGGTCTGGATCATGCGCGGTGCGGTGGGTGCACTAGCCGCAGTAGGCACAGCGGCCGCGAACAGGTTCGAATCCCGCAGGGCCACGGGAGCCGTATCCGACACGTAGAAGAGTTCCCCATTGGATTCGTAAAGATCCGTCCCATCCAAGGTGTCATAGAAAAGGGGCGCGGTCATGCCAGCGTGCCAATAGACCAGGACCTTATCCGTAGTGTCCATGTCCGTATTCCAATCCGTGGAATCCGCACCTTCGGCGACGGCGAAGAACAGAACGTTGTTCACCCAGGCCAAGCCTTCCGGGCCCACGCCGGGATCCAAGGCGGCGCCGGTTTGCACCACAACATCCGTGCTCAAGTCCAAGGTAACAATGCAATCATCAATGAAGTCGCCGTCGCCGTTGAAGTCCGTGCCGGTGGCCCCCGTGCCCAACTCGCTGGCCGGGAAGGCCGCGTATTGGTCATTGACCGCGATGGGAGAAGAGCCGGCCACAGACTGTGCCAGTGTCCTGGTCACAAAGTTGTTCAGATCATCATCTTCCACGGTACAGGCACCGAGGCAGAAGCCAGTGAGAAGCAAACCCGGGAGCCACATTCTGGCTTTGGGTGTTTGGTGAGAAATTTGGAGGCTCATGGGAAAGTTTGGCGTTTTTGGCCAGGTCGTATACATGCTCAAGGATAGCGGAAGGGCCCCCCACAACCACCCGGTGCCACCCAATAAATAGGTTAGGAGGTCATAGGTCCAAGATTCGAACCAGGGGCTGCCTTTTGAACCTGGAAAGCTGGGGCCTAGGATGCTCAGATGGGCCGGTGAAGATCCTCCTAGCCTGCCCCCCCCACGCGGACACCTTCGGGTATTCCATGCCCCCGCCGGGCCTCTTGCGGCTGGGCGGGGAGATGGAAATGCTGGGCCATGCTGTGTGGCTCGAAGACCTGGCCTTCCGGCTGGCCGCCGGGCACTTGGAAGCGGGCGAAGAACTTTGCCGCAGCGCCGCCCATTGTTTGAGCCAGCGTGGCCCGGTTGAAGTCTTAGGTTTGTCGGTTATGGGCGCCACTCTGCCCGCCGCGCTGGCCATCGCACGTCACTACCGAGCGCTACACCCCAACACGCTGATCCTTATCGGCGGACCCGGAACCACAGGGACCGACCGCAGCATCCTGGAGCGTTTCCCCCAAGTGAATGGCGTCGTGCGCGGCGAGGGTGAGTGGACTCTCTCAGAAATTCTGACGCGCTTGAACGGCGCTTCCTCGGACGCTTCCTCGCACACCCCCACCGGGCTCGCTGGCATCGACGGCCTCACTTGGCGGGACGAACAAGGCCACGTGCACGTGGAAAAGGACCGCGCCGCACGCAAGGACCTGGAGCGCGTCGCGCCCTATGCGTGGCATCTGCTGCCACCGCTGATCGAGTACAAAGAGGTCACCGGGGAATTGGAAGGCTTGACGCCCCTGGACTCGGGCCGCGGCTGCGTCTACGACTGCAGTTTCTGCACCATCGGCCGCTTTTGGAGTCGGCGTTCGCGCCCCTTACCCGTGCCGCGCCTAGTCGAGGAAATCCTAGCCCTGCGCTCCATGAAGGGAGCCAAGCAGGCCTATTTGTGCCACGATATCTTCGGAGCGGATCGCGAGCATGCCATGGCCTTGTGCGCCGCACTCATCGAAGCCGGAGCGCCCGTTCCGTTCGAAGTCCGTGCACGCATCGACCACCTGGATGGCGAATTGCTCGATGCCATGGCGGCTGCCGGCTGCTATCGGGTTTTACTCGGCATCGAATCCGCTTCCCCGGAAGTTCGCGCCGCGCACCAGAAAAACATGCGCAACGACATCGACCCGCTGGCGGTCGTCGACGATTGCGTGCGCGTTGGGATCGTGCCTATTCTGTCCCTAATACTGGGTTTGCCGGGTGAAGACGAAACCCAGCGAGCTCAAACACTGGACCTCTGCAGTCAAGCCGCCCTACGCGCTTGCGTGAATATTTCCTTGCACGTGGTCAACCCACAACCTGGATGTTCGCTCACTCAAAAATCCGGAGAGGGCTCCCGGGCGGTCGAGGGGGTCGCGCCCGACATGGCGCTAGGCACTGGACTGACTCGAGAAGAAAAGGAACTCATCGATCAACATCCCGACCTGTTCAGTTCCTTTCACTTGCTCTCTCCCGATCTATTTGCGGGAGGTCTGGACGAGCTATTGGAAATCGCTGGCATGACCAAGGGGCTACCGGAGCTTTGGCGCCGATACCCGCGCACATTCGCCCTCATGCGGCGCTTCCTTGGAGGCCATAGCCTGCAGGTGTGGCGCGCATTCAAGGCGCAAAAGCGCAGCTTCCCCGGATGGATTCGAGCCCAGGGCGATGCCCGACTGCGAGCCTGCCTGGCATGGGAGCAGATGAGCATTCGGGTCACCGCGCGCGGCTTGGACCCTGCCACTGATGACCTGATTCCGCGACCGAGCGGGGAGACACTGAGCAGCCCGGTGGATTTGGAACGCCTGGCAGCGAGCCTGCTGGAAGGCACCGACCTGCCGGACTTGCAAGCCCAGGCACCCTACGCCGTCGTCCCCTCCAATCAATTTGAACAAGGCGTTCGCACCTTGCGTATATCGCGCGATGTCGTACAGATCCTAGACCTGCTCGAATCGAAGCGCGTCCGGGGAGAAACCCCGCCCGCAGCCCTTAAGCCCGCCATCCAAACACTCCGGGATACCGGGCTGATCCAAACCCCATCACAAGCATGAGCCTTCCCTCCGAATTCCCTGTTTCACTGATCTTCCCCCCCCAGGGCCATTTCACGCAGCCCTACTTGGCATTGCCTTGCCTGAAAGCATGGCTGGGCGAGAACGGTTTCCAGAACGTGCTTGTGCAGGACCTGTCCATTGACGCGTATGACCATTTCCTGAGTGCACCGTATCTGGCTTACGCGGCTCAAAAGGTCCAGAAGCGCTCCGCATTGATGCAAGAGCAGGGCCAAGAGGCTCTGCCCTTCGAAAGCATGCGCGCCTGGCGCAGCGCGGTGGAAAGCGAGCTCACCCACAAGTCCCTGATCGGCGATATCGAGCGCTGCAAGGATGTGGTGCGAGGAGAAAAGTTCTACAACCCGGACGAGTACGTCCCAGCCACACGTGTGATCTATCAGGGCTTGCGGCTGGTTTCCGCAGCACACTTCCCGAGCGAAATCACGCCCCATAATTTCACCATGCGCTATGCCAACGACCGCTCGAAAGAGGTCATGGCTGGCACTTTGGATGAGGACGAAAACCCCTTCATCAAGTTCTACCGAGAGCAGGTCCTTCCAGGCCTCATTCAACGCCAACCTAAGGTGGTTGGCCTCTCGGTCATTTACGGCAGTCAGTTGATTCCCGCTCTTACCTTGGGCCGCATGATCAAACAGGCTCTGCCCGATTGCCATATCACTGCGGGCGGAGGATTCCTGGCCTACATCGGTAAGAAACTGATGTCAGCTCCGGGCATCGAAGACTGTCTGGATTCTTTGATTTTCCACGAGGGCGAAGCTCCCCTGCTCGCGCTCTGCGAAACACTCCTTGCCGGACAAAGTGACCCGGGCGAAGTGACAGACCTGAGCGAAGTCGGGTCTTTGCTTTGGATCGACCGTCGCGAGGGCGGTGCGACAGCCGTGCGCAACAGCCCCGCCCACCCGGTCCACCTGAACAATGCCCCCATTCCGGACTTCTCAGACCTGCCCTTAAAGAAGTATTTCTCGCCCGAAGTGGTTTTGCCCTACGACATCAACAGAGGGTGTTATTACGGGGAATGCGCCTTTTGCACTCTTCCCACAGTCATCGGCCCCGGCTACCGCACGCGCTCGGCCGAAACCATCTCGGAACACATCGCCACCCTGCGCGATACCTATCAAACCACGCACTTCAATTTCATTACAGACTGCATGCCCCCGGGCATGATTCGCGATCTTCCGCAAGCTTTGATCGACTCTGAGGCGGGCATCACCTGGTGGTGTGACGCCCGCGTGGAGCCCAAGGCCTACAACGCTGAAGGCGCCAAGCGCCTGTTCGATTCCGGTTGCCGCAAACTGCTCTTCGGTTTTGAAACCGCCACGCCCCGGCTTCTGAAAATGATGATGAAAGGGCAGAGCCTGAAGTCCATGACCCAGGTGGTACAAAACTGTGCCGATGCGGGCATTTCCGTCACCCTGTACGCTATGGTCGGCTTCCCCAGCGAAACCAAAGAAGAGGCGCAAGCCACGCTCCAGTACATCGTGGATTCGGTGCCCCAAGTGCGCGAGGTTTCCTTGCAGACGTTCCACATCGACGAGGTGGCGTTGACCTATCGTGAACCCGAGCGCTTCGGGATCAAAATCTTGAACGACGAGGAAGCGGACTTGCAGCTCTACCACGACTACGAATCGGAGGTGGGCATGACCCAGGCCGAAGCGGCTGAGATGTTTGAGGACATGATGACCAGCTTCAGCGAGAACCTGCCCATCTTCTCGGGGGACTCGATTCTGTACTTCATGCAAAAGAGTCACTACTTCTTGCACTTGTCCCGCGGGACCAGCCCGGACGAGTTCGCGGAGATGTGCAAAGCGCGTTGTGTACCGCGACCCGCGCTTCAGCCCGGCCAAGACCTGCGAGTGTGTGACGGCTTGCGCTTCCTCCCCACCGAATTCAGCTATCGGGAAGTCATCCAAACCCTGCAACACCCGCTGGCCCGCGCCGCGCGCCCCGACTTTCTGACGGGACGCTTCGTGGGCGACGCGGAGGAGTTGGCCGGGCGCGAGCTACCTGCCGCTGACCGGCGCAGCCGGGTATTGCTCTATGACCCCATGGGACACGAGTTCATCGAAGTGTCACCCGACGGGGCCAAACTGCTGCGCGCGATTCGTGCGGCGGGCAGCTTGGAAATCCTACTAGAGAATCGCAAAGCCACTCCGGCCACGCGAGACTCCTTGCGCCGCTTTGCCGACGAGCTGTACCGCCTAGGCGTGCTGGTTTCAACAGCAGATGAGCCCATCCAGGCCTACGTGATGCCCCGGCAGCAGCCGGCTCAGTCACTCGAACAGCAAGAAACCCCCTCCTAAACCATCCCGGTGGCCCATTGCCGCCCAACCAAGGACCCCAATCATGGCCGCAAACAAAAAAGAAGTCTCCGAGAACGAAGGTGCATCCCAGGAAGAACAAAGCCAGGAGACCGAACTGGATCTGGAAAACCTGGACCTGGAGGTGGAGGCGATCGATGAGCGCATCAGCCCCAGCGAGACCAACGTATTCGACAAGTAGGCGC
>JBLFXY010000192.1:0-7753 GCA_047611645.1 Glaciecola sp. | reverse complement strand
ATCGAGGGTCGTCACGGGAGGTTTCTCAAAGGCGAAACTAGCCATGGCGACGGAGTCTAGCGCATGGAAAATGACCGCCGCCTCGGGATCGCGCACCGCTGTTAAGTTGACGCCCTGATTCTCGACCAGCATCGCCTCCAAATAAGCCAACAAGCGTGCGCTGGCCTCGGTGGAAATCGTGCAGTTGATGTTGGCGGCAAGGGCCTGAAATGCGGTCGGATCGATCAAGTCGGCTCGGGGCAGTCGGTTGGACATCAGGGCCCAAACGTGATTAGAATTAGTTCTGGAGCTCAATGGATTCGAGCTTCTGCGGGCTATGGCACATCGCCGGAATTCACTTCCCGCAACCGCCATCGAGCACCATAGCGCCCACCGCAACCAAGAACGAGAAGAACACGGCGAAGCAGGGTTCCACGGCCAGATCCTAGGCGATACACGCATCGATAGGGATGCGAATGACTCGAAAATTGGAGCCCTAGCGGCAGCATGCCGAGTAGTGAATCAGGAACCTGGATTGGTTGGAGAGGAAACCGTCTGAGCAGGTTTCGTTTGGCTCGTGCGCCGGCACTAGATGGGCTGGAGCGATTACGCGGCATGCATTTGAGCGTCCGGTAGAAAGCTTCGCTACCGCCTGAAATCCAAGTTCCGCATTCCCCCGCTTCGACCCGGCCCCCCTAAACCGAAGGGTTCGTAGATACTCTCAGGAACGAGCCTCTCCCCTCTGGCTAAGTCGAATTGGGCAACTCTGGCCGCTGGCATTTGCAATTCGAAGCCAACAGGGGCCGGGCGTGTTCGACCCGGGCCACCGCGCATTGTGCAATGGGTGCTATGAAACTCGTATCGCCATTTGCCATTGGGCTCGTTCTCATCCTAGCCACCCGACTCGCCCCACTGTGCGCCGCTGCCTTGCCGCTTCCCTCCGCTTCGGCTCAGGAGATCCTGATCGATCAATGGAGCGATACTGACTATCGGTTGAGCTCCGAGCGCCCCGCCAACGCCATTCTCATCCCCGCCGCACAGGCGGACATCGAGGGCCGCGTTGGGCTTGTGACGTTGTCCTCAAATGCATTCGTTGGAAGCGTACGCGGAGTCGAGGCTCCCGAAGGCGCCCATCGAATCCTCATGGACTACCTATCTCAGGAGTTGGACAACATTGACGCAGGGGAGGGTTTCGAATTCCGCGGCCTCCCCGTGAGGGGAGTGCAGCGACGAAGCTGCGGCGGGCCTGAAAGATGAACTGCAGGCGATCCGCGATGCCCTAGTAGTCGATGCAAGCCTGAAGGCCGCGCCCGCCTCGGAGGAGCGCTACGTTAGCCGCCAATTCGGATTCTCGATTGACCTCAGCGGGGAGCCGTGGACGGTTCCACCACGCGGAGCTCAAACCTTTCAGGACCCGCGCATTGCACAGGTTACGTGCGTGCGTAAGGATGGGTTTACGCTGTCCGTTTCAGCGCGCTGGGTCGATCCCATCGGATACCTGGATGACACAGCCCATGCGCGTCACCGTGGTTTTTACGACACCGCGCGCGACTTGGCGCCCGAGAGCGGAACGATTGTCGCAGCGCCTTCTTTGGAACACCAGGGAAGGACGGTGCACGTCGTCCGTAGTCTCGGAGGGGAAGTCGAGTGGGAGACCGCTATCATCCTGCGGGGACCGGTCGTCTACACGATTGTGGCGTGGAACACCGGGGAGCCCAAGGCGGAGCGGATTATCGACGGCATTATGGACCGGTTGATCCTGGACTGATCGACTGCCGGGGTGACGAGCCGGCCGATCTATTCAGCACTCGTCACCTCAACATCAAACTCGATCGCTTGCATCCGGTGGTGCCGCCCTAGAATGCGCTTCGCGCCGCTGCCGCAACTCTAACTGTTGCCGTACCTACGCTCACTCGCGTCGAAGTTTAGGGGTCAAGCTGTAGCTCCAATTTGCCTGGCACGCCAACCTCTAAAAGCAGCTCGCCTTGCGCTTCGCGGCCATCAAAAGCTCGTGCCCGCACCAGGTACTTGCCGGGCAACAAGGGCCCCAATTCGTACTTCACGGAGCTGTAGCCTTCGCGTAGAAACTTGGTGTGATCGATGCTGTCCATGGTGCGTGAAAATTCATGGCCCGCGTCATTGAGAATCCAGAGGCGCGCCGTAACCGGATCGGCTTGGTCTAGCACTTGAATCGTTCCACGCGCTCCGGGCGCGAGCATGACCGTTTGGGTGACTGGCTTGTCGCTTGTGACCTGGACCACATCAGATAGCGTCGAAGAGAACTCCCCGTGGCTGGCGAAAATGCGGTAGTCCCCCACGCCAAGTTTTGAAAATCGGATTTCACCCGTGCTGTTTGTTTTCCGTTGGGGCCCAGCTGCATGTGCGTTGCCCTTGGCGTCCTGGAGAAAGACAGACGCTCCAACAACGGTTTGACCTTTGTCGTCTACGACCTTAACGGTAGCCTCGCCCGTCGCCCCCAATTCGAGTCGTAACCCCTTGACGTGCCCATCGGCGACGACAAGGACGTCGTCGGCCACGGATCCTGGATCGATCACATTGCCTATATACACGCGGTAAGTCCCCGGCGGAAGATAATCAAAAGTAAAGGTACCGTCCGTGTCGCAACGGATTGTGCGCAGCAGGTACAGGCTGTGGATCGGGTTGCGTCCTTCGGGCGAGCAATTCACCATGCGCGGTTTGAATTTGCCTTTACCGGATTGCACGACTTGACCGCTGATCTGGCCGTTGGGCACATGAATGTCGATCTCTTGCTCACGCTCGTCTGAGAGAAAAATGGGGATCGGGACTAGTTTGCTGGATTCCGTAGCCACAAGAAAATTGGCGCGACCGCCCTCTGGAAAGTAAAGCTCAAAGCGTCCCGATTCATCGGCCCCCGTGGTCATACTCGATGAAAATGCTTTGGGTCCTTCCATGTCCGCCCACACGCGCGCCTCGGGGGCAGGCATGCCATCCCTGTAGACCGTACCGGTAACCCGAATGGATGTTTCACTGACCCCCCCGAGCAATACATGCGCCGTTTGGCCCTCGATGAGCTCCACCCCTTCCCGCATAGGGCGACTCTCATTAGGTTCCCCGACCGGACTACGTCCCTCAACCCAGTAAGTACCGGGCGCAGCATGCTCAATCACAAATTTGCCCTGCTCGTCTGAACGGACTGAACGTCGGTCCAAGGCAAACTTACTGGTGTGGAGTTCCACGCCCCAACCGGCCCGTACGTTTCCTTCGAAGTCTTGCACCTCGCCTTCCAAGCGCGCCCCAAGTCGCAAATGCAAAGTGATATCGTCCACCTCTCCTATCGCTAGTTCCCCCTGGACTACCTCACTGGAGCCAAAGAAATCGTCTCTTGCTAGGCCACTGTAGGGTCCCGGCTTTCTGGTCATTCGGAAGCGCCCGTCCCCGTCGGTCACCGTCTCACCGTCCTTGGATTTATCCATCATCACGACTTTGACGCCCGCAGTCCCTTTGCCATCCGGATCCAATACTATGCCGGTCAGAACCGCCTCCCTGCTCATCACGAGCGCAAGGGGGTCCCCTTTGTGAGGCACCTTCGTGATCTTGCTCTTGATCGCAGAGTAGCCTTCGCAAGCGGGTGTAAAACGCCAGCGGCCCTCTTCAAGTTTGCTCAAAGCAAACCGACCTTCGAGGAAATGGCCCATCTCGCGATTCTCCCACTTCGACCCTTTACCCATGGGCTTATATCGGGCGGACAAGGTGAACTCAGGTATCGGTTCACCCAATTGGTTCTTTACGGTCCCCCGCAGCGCTTCCAAAGAGTTCTCGACTGCCAATACTTGACGAACTGCCCCCGGCTCGGACGTGTCCTCCGTCAACTCAACTGGCGCCACGTGATCGACTTCAACCGTACCTGCCGTGGGCAGGCTCGTATCGGGTGCTGCGTCTGGATTTTCGGAGAGAGCCACCCGATTTTGCCCCGGTAACCCTTGGCCCTCACGATTTTGCCAAATCCAAAACACTCCGCCCACCAACACTATGAAAAGCACAAAAAATCGGAAGCGTTTATTCATGGCAATCATTGTGGCTAGTCCCTATTGGACCGTCCAATCCATACAAGTATCGAGTGAAGAGTTTACTCTCAAACTACAGTGTGTTTCGCATACCCGTGCCTAGGGACTGCTTGGCGCAGGAGTGCCGCGATTAAGCAGCAGCTTGGCTAAAAGATGAACTGCTATGGATTTCCGCTTCGACTCGCGAGCTATCAGCGACCCTGTAGCTCGATCTGCGACCGACCACGAAACCGGCATTCAGCGAGAGAAGTAGGGCGGTGCCCCTGTTTTTCGTGGTTCGCCAACAAATACAGTAACTGTGGAAGATACGGCGTCATCAATGAAATGGCTTAGATGACGCTGTATCGGGTATCAGAGTAGCGATGAAATTGGGCTGCGTGTAAGCTCACTCATAGTCTTCCCCCTTCTTTCTCACTCCAAAGGTATCCCATCGATTACGAAACCGGAATGAAACTCCTAGCCATCGCCATATACGCGTCCATCTTGCTGTATATCGGTTATGCAGCTTCAAAGCGAATGCACACCATCCGGGACTACTTTGCTGCAGGCAAGGGGCTTGGGTTTTTCAATGTGGCGTTCTCTGCGCGCGCGACTGGCGAGAGTGCCTGGCTGCTGCTGGGTTTGACCGGCATGGGATATGCGGTGGGAGTCAAGGCCTTTTGGGTTGTTCTGGGTGAGTTGATTGGTGTGGGAGGCGCGTGGCTGTTCATGGCGCACCGCTTCAAGCGTTTGACCGATCGCTACGACTCCATCACGGTTCCGGACTACCTGGAGTCGCGCTTTCGCGATAAGGGTCATGGGCTGCGGATGATTGCCGCGGGCTCCTTGCTGGTATTTGTTCCCATCTATGCAGGTGCGCAGGTCTTCGCCACAGGCACGGCCTTCCACGGTTTTCTTGGCTGGAACCACTACGTTGGCGCTGGCGTTGGTTTTGCTGTGGTCATGCTCTACATCACCCAGGGCGGCTTTACTGCTGTGGTCTGGTCGGACGTGTTTCAGGGCTCGCTAATGGTGATCGGTTTGGTTGCCTTGCCCATCGTTGCGCTCATGCACGTGGGAAACTTAGACATCCTCACCAACGCGGTTGCGGCTATCGATCCGCACTTGCTGACTTGGCACGGGCCTGGTGTGGACGGTCCATCCAGCGGCGGATGGGGCTTTGGAACGGTCATCTCGGTAGCGGGCCTGATGGCGATCGGCATTGGCTTCTGGGGATCGCCCCAGGTCTTTGCGCGCTACATCTCGATGAAAGACACGAAGCAGATTGCCCCCGGAACGGCTACAGCTCTTGTTTGGACCACCCTTGCGGATTCGGGTGCTGTTCTGGTCGGCCTCTTTGGGCGCGCCATTTACTCGCCGGAACAACTGACTGGAAACGCGGACAACGTCCTGCCCTTCATGGCGCTCGACCTGCTGCCCGCGTTCTTTGCTGGAGCCTTCATCGCCATGGTCCTGAGTGCGATTATGTCGACCATCGACTCCTTGCTGGTTGTGGCTTCAAGCGCAGGTGTTCGCGATTATTGGCAAAAGACCAAGCATCCGGACATGGCTGACAAAGATTTGATCTCACTTTCACGCAAGGTGACCATCGGGCTGTCCCTCGTGTCGTTCGCTGTAGGCATCGGCATGATGGCGTACGACAAAGAGAAGGGCGTGTTCTGGACGATCATCTTTGGTTGGTCCGGCATCGCTGCGACCTTCTGCCCCACCATGATCCTGAGCCTGTACTGGTCGCGCTTCACCGCTCTAGGCGCCAAGTCCGCAATGGTCGCGGGCTTCTTATCGGTTCCCTTCCTTAAGTTCGCCGCGCCTCCCCTGCTGAATTCGTGCGGACTTGAGAGTGTTTCCGGGTACCTCGCCGACCTAGACGTACTGCTACCATCATTCGTCGTTGGATTTGCAATCGCGGTCATCGTGAGCTTGTTCGACAAAGAAGGCCAAGCAAGTCTGGCGGACATCGGAGAAGAGTTGAGGGATGCTCGTAACTCCTAAATAGCACGCGGCCAGCCATGCGCTGGCCGCTTGCTTGAATCTGAATGGCGGGGTCCGATATTTTTTCGATCCTGGCAAACACGGCCTAGCGCGTGGGTTGAAGCCAACTTCAATCCACGCGCTAACTTAATTGAACTATCAGGGCCTACCGCGGTGCTAAAGCACCCAGCCACGGTTCTTCGACTCAAATTGCTTCTTTCTAGGTCTAGCTGTCCCTCCACAAGGACAGATGGATCCTCTGTCACTCCTGCTGTTCTCAAGGGAACAGGTGTCGGAGACGATGTTCGCTGTGTAGCTCCACAAATCCCGCGGTTTCTGGCGGGCGGCGCGACCAACCCATGAAAATGAACCAACGACAAGTCGCCCTATCTGCCGCTTTCATTCTCCCCTTGGCTGCGATGGCCGCCTGGCTGGGGCTTCCTGAACAAACCCAATACGACTTCCCTGTGGATCTGGATGGAAATGTCATGGTCACTGAGACCTCCGAGCAGTTGCCTTCCATCCCTGTGGTTTTGCAGAAATTGCGGGTCCCTATTCAGCAGTCAATGAGTGCTGAGTCCGACGAGCGCTCCTCGATCAAGGACGCAATGAGGATCAAAGAAAAGGAAATACCCACCGATAGCGGAGTCTGTGTGAAGGTCAAAATTGCCAACAAGCACCTAGGCTATCACGGCCAAGCTCTGGTCAGAATCACACGTCTGACACCGAAATTGCCCACTTGGTCGGCAGATGCAGTGCTGGTAGATAGCGCAGCCCAGTTCCCCACGCTGCCAGAAGGAACTTTCCGGCTCGACTTTCTCTCATCCACGCTCAACGTACATGCGAGAGAGACCCTCACCTGGCCTGCACCGGACGGCGAGCCATCCCACCAGTTCGAGGTCGACTTGGACATGGCCATAGCGGAGGCACAAGAGAACTTTGTGATTGCAACCCTGCGATCGATCGCAAGCGCTCAACAGCAAGTGCAGGCATCCGCTGCCATCGATACAGATGGGGACGGAAGCGGGCAGTACGCTTACCTTGGTGAGTTGGCCGGCAGCAGCCCCATGCGCATTCATGGTCCGAGTGGCGGTCGCCCGGGAGGTCCCGAGAACGTCATGAACCCGCCCTTCCTGGCCAAGTCCATGGGCGAAGTCGAGGCCGCCGCCCAATACGGGTGCGTACTGCGCAAGGGATACTATTTTCGAGTCCATTTGCCAGCCCTAACGCAATCGGATGATGGACCTGTAACCGGAGTCTATGAATCCCCGCAGGGAGGAGTTGGACTTGAGCCGGTGGATCCTTCCCTAGGTGAGGTGTTCTGGGGCATCTACGCCTGGCCCGCAGAAGCTGGTGCAACAGCCAGCAGCGCTTTCTTCACCAACCAGGAAGGCGATGTGGTTCGTAGCCAGGCGTCAACAGGCAACCCGTACATCGGCTTGAACGCCGGTCCCGCTTTCGATGCGGTGCACTCAACGGAGTCCCCGCGAGACATGCGTGGCAAAATTGGCTTTGCGGCAATGAATCGCTCAGCCAACGACGGCCGCATTTGGTTGCAAGTGGGTCGATAGCGAAACCGCATGGCTTTGCCACGGCCTCGCCACCCTAAACTGGGCCACAAAGTCCTCCATCACGCCATGGCCTGCGTTGCTTGCATCCAGGGTGAAGCACTCCCGGTTTTTCAGATCGACTGACAGGAGCCTCCTATCACGTTTGAATCGGAAGCCACTGTTTGAAAGTGGGGTTAGAGCCCTGTG
>JBLFXY010000191.1:0-7834 GCA_047611645.1 Glaciecola sp. | reverse complement strand
TCCATATCGTCCCAACGGAACAGTCTCTTCATCCATGACGGCGGCTGGCGTTGGTGTGGCATGCATGGTTCGCGTAGCTGCCGAGGAATTGGGCAATAGCCAGCGCGGCTTGAGCAAAGATATGGAGTCGGTCATCGAAGACGGGCTCGCATGGTTTGAAATCTACTACAACGTGAACGAGCGGCCTTGGCCGGGCAACGAGACTTCGCGTCGCTGGGACTACTATTTTTTGTACGCCTTGCAGCGCGTGGGCATGCTGGCTCCCGTCAAGTTGATGGCGGGCCACGATTGGTACCAGGATGGCGCGCGTTGGCTTTTGAAGAAGCAAGCAGACGCAGGTAGTTGGGGCACGGCGTACGGTGAGGATCAGTCGAACACCTGCCTGGCTATTCTGTTTTTAGTGCGTGCTTCGGGGCCGTCCACGGGGGGCAAAGTCCCTGGGAAGCGCGTATTCCGTACGGCGGATCCTGACTCCGATGTGACCTTGGTCGTGGCTGGCGAAAAACCCATGCGCGTGTGGATCGAGGACTTCCACGAATTGACCAAGGACTCCTATGAGTGGCCCGAAGAAGAAGGCAAGGGGCTGAGAGTCGTGCGCGTTCAGTACTGGTCAGGAGATGAGATGCTCGCTGAGGTGCTAGGGGATGGAACAGTACCCTGCGGCGATACACGATTCGCTGGCAAGCTTCTGTTCGACGGGCCTGGTCCCCGCGAGATTGTAGCTGTGATCGAAGTCGAACCACCGCCGGGTGATGCGGAGGGAATGATTGAAATTCGATCCGAGCCGCTAGCGATCGAGGTGACTACCGGCCTTTTGCCGTGGATGCGCGAGGTGATCGAGGATCACAACCGCAATCTCCTGCGCAAAACCAATGTGCGAGTTTCGGCCTCTTCATCGCTGAACAGTCATTGGGAACATGGACGCGTTTCCGATGGGCTGATGGGCCGGGGATGGGCGTGCGATAAAACCGATGCCGAGCCCTGGGTGACGCTAGATCTGGATGATGCGCAGCGCGGCAACGTGCTGCTTTTCTCCCACGCGATGGAATCGGGAAACGATACGAATGCGTTTGGCCGGGCGAAATTACTCGAGGTTCAGCTCAACAAGGACGGCAAGAAGAAGTGGCTGCGGGTCCCGATGAATATGGACGAGGGTCGGAAGACCCAGCTGGTTCTGAAACGGATGCAGAAGATTCGACGTATCACCGTGCGCTTGCTCGATATCGAGCCAGGGCTCAAGCACCAAGGGGCGGGTGGTCTGATGGAGATCGAGTTGCAGTCCCTCAAAGCTCCGCGCTGATCGCGATGGGTTGACCAGGATCCGAATCGGTCGCTAGGATATAGGCATGCCGAGCAAAGCGAACACAGTGAAGGAGTATCTGGTCGAACTCCCCGCTGATCGGCGCAAGGCTATCACGGCTATCCGCAAGGTAATCAAGGCCAACTTGGGTAAAGGCTTTAAGGAAGTCATGCAGTACGGGATGATCTCCTATGTGGTGCCCCACTCGGTCTATCCCAAGGGGTACCACTGTACCCCCGAGCGGCCGCTTCCATTCTGCAGTTTGGGTTCGCAGAAGAATCACATGGCGTGGTACTCGTTCTTCCTTTATATGGATGGCGGCGCGCTGAAGACTTTCCAGGACGAGTGGCAAGCGACCGGCAACAAATTAGACATGGGCAAATCCTGTGTACGCTTTAAAAAGATCGAAGATGCCTCATTGGATGCCATTGGAAACGCAATAGCCCGGATCGACGTGCACGAATACATGGCGATCTATGAAGCGGCTTTCGGCTCGCAGGGTAAGCCTAAGTCATCTGGCAAGAAGGCGACGACGAAGAAGGCAGCTAAGAAAGCACCCGCTAAGAAAGCACCCGCCAAGAAAGCAACCGCGAAGAAGCCCGTTGTGAAAAAGGCTGCGGCAAAGAAAACGGCTAAGAAAGCAGGCGCCAAAAAAGTAATGAAGAAGGCCACGAAGAAAGTAGCCAAGAAGCCCACAGCAAAGAAAAAGGCCACTTCCCGTAAGAAGTAGCCTTGAGTGATCTAGCAACCCGCGTCAATCCGCGAACTGCAAAGTGCGCTTTCTACCAGTCGTAGAAACCGCGTCCGCTCTTTTTGCCGAGCTCGCCGGCAGCGACTTTCTGGCGCAGCAATTCGGGCGGCTGGAAGTGTTTGCCCACTTCCTTGGACAGGTACTCCGCGATCGAAAGGCGCACGTCCAGTCCGACCAGGTCGGTGAGCCTAAGCGGTCCCATCGGGAAGCCGTAACCCAAGGTCATGGCCTTGTCGATATCCTCGGCTGAAGCGACGCCACTCTCGAGCATGCGAATGGCCTCCAGGCCGATTACCAAGCCCAAACGCGAGGATGCAAAGCCCGGGCTGTCCTTGACCGAGATGGGCTCCTTGCCCATGCGCGTGGCCAGGTCGAGCGAAGCCTGAATGGCCTCGGTCGAGCTTTGCTTGGCGCGCACGACCTCGACCAGTTTCATAATGTGAACCGGGTTGAAGAAGTGCATGCCGGTGACGCGTTCGGAATGCTTGGCCGCGCCGGCGATCTTCGAAATCGGTAGGGAGGAAGTGTTGGTGGCCAACAATACTTCGGGACCGTAGTGATCACCGAGTTCGCGGAAGATCTTGCACTTGAGGTCCAGGATTTCGGGAACCGCTTCGATCACCACGTGGGCGTCGGGGCAGGATTCCTTCCACTCGGTAGAGGTTGCCAAGCTCGCCAAAGCCGCGGCGTGCACGTCTTTGGTCACCTTGCCACGGGCCACGCCCTTTTCCAAATTGGCGTTGATCTGGGCCATGGCTGTTTCCAGCATGGCCGAGTCCAGGTCGACCAAAGTCGTCTGCACGCCCACCATAGCGAGGGTCTGCGCGATGCCGCGGCCCATGGTGCCGGCGCCGATGACGACGGCCTTGTTGAAGTCTGTTGCTTTCATCGTGAATCACCCAAGGATCTTTTCAATAACGGGGCGGGAGCCCTGCACGGCGCAGGTCTGCATGTAGAGGTTCATTCCGCGTTGGCCGCCGAGCTCGAGCCCGCCGCCAGCGCGACCGGGACCGCCGTGTACCAAGGTAGGCAGCACGATGCCGGGGCCGGTAGAATGATCGGCGATGCGCTTGCTGCCGAGCAAAACACGACCGTTCCAGGGGGCCAGTTCGAGCAGCAAGTCCTGGGTGAACTGGATGTCGTCGCTGTACATGGTGGCGACCAAGCAGCCGTTGCCGAGGGCGACCAACTCGCCCGCTTCGATCGCATCACCCGAGTAGGGCATTAGCGTCACGCAAGGACCAAAGGCCTCGAGGTCGTGAACCAACGGAGAGTTCTTGGGATCCTTGCAAACCATCACGACAGGCTCAATGAGAGCGCAGGGCTTGCCGTCGCCTTCAGGAATGCTGCCGATGACGATGTCGGAAACGGCGCTCAGTTGCTTGAGCACATCGACCACGTCGGCGAATTGCGAAGGAACCGAAAGCGGACCCATGCGGTTGTTTTCGTCGTGGGCGGAACCGGCGGGGAACTCGGCCAAGGAATCCTTGAGCGCGTCGACAGTCGGTTCAATCAGAGCTTCGGGAAGGAAGACGCGGCGCGTGGCCGTGCACTTCTGTCCACTCTTCTGGGTGACCTCGCGGGTCAGTTCACGGATGAACAAGTCCCACGTGTCCGAGCCGACAGTCATGTCGGGACCGACGACCATGGCATTCAAACTGTCGGCTTCCGCGTTGACGCGCACCGACTTGGCGATGATCTGCTCGTGGCCGCGAATCTTGCGCGCCGTGTTGGCGCTGCCGGTGAAGGCCACCACATCTTGGCTGGTCACATGGTTGAGCAGGTCGCCCACGCTTCCGGCGAGAAAGGACCAGGCGCCGTCGGGGCAGAGGCCCGATTCCACAACGATCTGGGCCACGCGGAAGCTGGGCAGGCAGGTGGAGGTCGCTGGCTTGGTCAGCACGGGAACACCGGCCAGGAACGAGCAAGCGAGCTTCTCAGCAAATCCCCAGGCGGGGAAGTTGAACGCGTTGATGTGAATGCCCACACCGCGCAGGGGCACCTGAATGTGCTGGCCGTGGAAGCGCGGGGAACGACCGCATTGCATGCCTTCGCCGTCCAATAGGAACTTGCGATCGCCCAGCTCCTGGCCGATCTCACCGTAGGCAGCCAACGTGCTCGTCGCGCCATCGATGTCGAATTTGCTGTCCTTAAGCGTCGTGCCCGTGTTGAGCGTGCTGATCTCGAGCAACTCCGCGCGGTGTGCGTGAATGGCCTTGGAAAGCTCGGTCAACATTTCACCACGTTGTGCAAATGTCATCGCGCGCAAACGCGGACCGCCTTCCCGGCGCGCGTACTCCAGCGCTGCACCCAGGTCCAAACCTGCGGAGGTGGCGCTTGCGACGGCTTCGCCGGTGGAGGGGTCGTGAAGGATGGTTCCGGGACCGGTGCCACGGCACCAGTCGTTTTGGAGGAAGCTCTTGAGCTCTTGCATCGAAGGGGGAGGGAGGTGTTGTTCGGTTGGTTTGGAATCGGACGTCCCAACCTGCCAAAATTTAGTGGCCTGTTGGGACGTCCGGAGGGTTCGTCTTGCGACGTTTGACTACAGCTTCACGTACTCGAAGTCGGAGGGCATGTCGTTGACGCCTTTCTTGGGCGGGCAGATCCAGTTGGCCATTTTGCCCGGCTCGGTGACCGGCTGCATGAGGCTCATGACCAGGGCGCGATCTTCCGGGGTGGGGAGGGAATCGGCCACGGCCTTTTCGTAGATCTCTTTGGTCACGAGCTTGCCATCTTCGTCGAAGAAGTATCCGGCGTACTCACCTTGGTGGCGGTGGAAACGACGGTTGGGCATCTTCAATTCGAAGTCACAGCCTTCCTCGGCGATGGTCTTGTTCCAACGACGGATGGCGTTGTCGGAGTCGGCGATGTAGTCGTCGCGCAGGATTTCGTTCATCGCGTTGCGCATGGGCACGTTGCGAGAAACGAGCTTGCCGTCCTTGACGACGGGGATGTCGTAGGAGCCTTCGGTCGCGGTGTGATCGTCGTACTTGCGCATCTCGTTGTAGCGACCTTTGAGGCCCGCTGCGAAGAAGTCTGCGGCGTTGGACGAAACCTCACCACCGAACAGGTCCATGGCGTAGGTCACCCAGTAGTTGATGTACTTCTGAACGATCTCGAGCGGGATGCCACCGAGGGAGTAGGGGTCGCCGCCGGATTCCTTGGTGAGCTGGGCGCTGCGCTTAACAATGCGCGAAATGCCGGTGTCGCCCACGTACAGGTGGTGGGATTCTTCGGTCAGCATGAAGCGGCAGGAGCGGCGCAGGGGGCTGAAACCGGACTCGGCCAGGGCGGCGAGCTGGAACTTGCCGTCGCGGTCCACGAACATCGTGAAACAGAAGAACGAAAGCCAGTCGTCGATGGGCTGGTTGAAGGCTTCGAGGATGCGGGGCTTGTCCTCGTTGCCGCTGCGACGCTCGAGCATGTCGTCAGCCTCTTCTCGGCCATCTTTGCCAAAGAAGCGGTGCAGCAAGTAGACCATGGCCCACAGGTGGCGGCCTTCTTCCACGTTGACCTGGAACAGGTTACGCATGTCGTAGAGGCTGGGCGCGCACTTTCCGAGCATGCGTTGCTGCTCGACGCTGCCGGGCTCGGTGTCACCTTGCGTGACGACCAAACGGCGCAGCGCGTTGCGGAATTCACCGGGAACCTGGTCGAAGGAATCCATGTCGACCATGTCGCCAAAGCCTACCTTGCGGTCCTTTTCCTCAGGGGTGAGGAAAATGCCCCAACGATAGTCGGGCATCTTGACCATCTTGTAGTCGGCCCAACCATCGCGATCCACGGAGACCGCGGTGCGCAGGTAGACATCCTTTTCCTGGAATCCCTCTGGTCCCATTTCCTTCCACCACTCGATGAACTTTGGTTGCCAGCTTTCGAGTGCTTTCTTGAGGCGACGGTCGTGGTTGAGATCCACGTTGTTGGGGATTTGATCTTGGAGACTCATAAGGATCAGGTGCGTTTGAAATCGAACTCGGGACGGGTGGGTTGGCCATAGCTGGTGAGCGCCCCTTTGGGGCCCACTGCGTTAGGACGTTGGAAAATCCAGTTTTGCCAGGCGGACAGGCGGCCGAAGATCTTGCTGTCGCAATTCTCGGCGCCGGGGAAGCGCAGGGAGGCTTCCATGCCAGTCAAAGCATCGGGAGAGAAGCTGGCGCGCTCTTCGAGGGCCAGGCGGACCTCGTCTTCGAAGTCCAAGTCGTCGAGGCTCATGGTCACAAGACCTTGTTCCTCGGCATCTTCGGCTTCGATTTGAGTACCCGCCGCTTTTAGTAGGCCAGGAATGCAATCGGGCTCACCGTAGAAACGGTTTTCGAGACGCGATTTTTCGTGGGTCATCGGGAGGATGCCGCCGTTGAGCGCGGAGAGGGCGATTTTGTTCTCGCCGTCGTCGTCGATCAGCATGTAGCTGCGGTCAGCGCACAGGGCCAACTCGAACAGGGAACCCGCGAAGCAGGAACCAGGCTCGATCAGCGCGTAGAAGCTCTTGGCGGTCAAATCCGTACGGCGCAGCACGCGCGCCATGTTGCTTAAGACCTCTTTCACAAAGCCGTTCTCGCGGTTGGCGAAGAGGGCTTCGTCCAGGCTCAGCACGTCTTCGATCGATCCTGCGGTGCGCAGCACGACCACGTTGATGCCGGGGTAGTCCATGCGCAGGTGCAGCAGCGCTAGGTCCCATTCGCGGAAGGCTTTGATGCCCCAGAACTCGGCGCCGGCGGAGATCATGGCCTCAACGGTCTTCGGAGCGTCGGCACCCGGACCACGCATGGTCAAAGTGGCGGTGCGCTCGGCGTGGGCGAATTTCACGTCCACGTATTCGAAGGTCATCGAATCTTCTCCGATTGCGGGCTTAAGCTTGGGAAGCTTGGTGCCGGCCCAGTCCGACTTGCGCGTGCTGTTCTCAATGGCGATCTTGGCACGCGCGTCGATTTTCTCGCTCCACTTGCTGAGCGGGAAGAAGTCGTCGACCAGGCCCCAAGCCTTGGCGCGCTTGCCCTTGAGGCCCTCGGCCACGGTGCAGAAAATGTCGGCGCGGTCGCGACGCACTTTGCGCTTGTCCACCAGGCGTGTCAAACCACCTGTTCCAGGCAGCACGGCCAGCAAAGGAACCTCGGGGAATGAGACCGTGCTCGCACCGTCGTCCACCAGGTAGATTTCGTCGCACGCCAGAGCCAACTCGTAACCACCACCTGCGGCGGTTCCGTTGAGGGCTGCGATGCTGCGCACGCCGGTGTTCTCGGAGAGATCCTCAATGCCCAGTCGCGTCTCGTTCGTGTACTTGCAGAAGTTCACTTTGAACGGGTGCGTCGACTTGCCAAGCATGTAGATGTTGGCGCCGGCACAGAAGACGCGAGCGATCGCGCTTCCGAAGACCAGGGTCTTAACTTGCGGGTGCTCAAAGCGAATGCGTTGGATGGCATCGGATAGCTCCACGTCGACCGATAGGTCGTAGGAGTTTTGCTTGAGCAGGTATTCGGGGCCGTCGTCCTCTTCCTGCACATTGAGCGTGAGGGTGGCGGTGGATCCGTCAACGGAGAACTGCCAATGCCGGTACTCGTCCGGTTGGGTCTGGAATTCCGTTAGTTGGGTGGATTGCGTGGCTTGCATCAGGATTCTCTGGGGGCTGGAGATTTGGCAGAAGAGTCTAACTCTGACGAAAGACGGCGGGTAGGCTGATGACCCATTAATAATGGGGTACCTCGCCAATCTAACTCCCATGAGCTCATCCAACGCACCCGACCTTGATTTGTTCCTCCCCCTGCTGCGCGCCGCGGAGGGTCTCG
>JBLFXY010000190.1:0-7900 GCA_047611645.1 Glaciecola sp. | reverse complement strand
ACTGTCCCTGGCCCAAGCCAGCCTGCTGGACGATCATCGCGAATTATTGCAGAGCCTAAAACAAACTTCGCTGGCCGCCGACTCCCAGGACGCCCTGCAACAGGTAAGCGACTCCCCCAAACATGCAGGACTGTCCGAAGCCTCCAAACTGAGTCAAATGGACTTGCTCAGCGAAGCCGGTCAAAAACACCTATTCCCCGGCGGCATGCTGGATGGAGAAGGCAGCCAGCTCGACCTGCGCGACATGAATTCCTGGCGCTTGGATCTACACCAGGTTCCAACCGTCGAATTGCTGGAGGTGCAATTGGTCAACTCCATCGCACCCTTCGTGCTCACCGCGCGCCTTAAACCCCTGATGATGAAAGTGGAAAGCGCCGACAAACACGTGGTCAACGTTTCCGCCATGGAGGGGCAGTTCTATCGCACTTTTAAAACCACACGCCATCCGCATACCAACATGGCCAAAGCTGCGCTCAATATGATGACGCGCACGTCGGCTGCCGATTTTGTGCGCGATGGCATCCACATGAACAGTGTGGACACGGGATGGGTCACCGATGAGGATCCCTTCGAGAAAGCCGTGCTCAAGGAGGACTCGCAACGCTTTGTCCCCCCGCTCGATTCCATCGACGGTGCAGCGCGCGTGCTCGATCCGATCATGACAGGATTCAACACTGGGACCCATTGCTGGGGCCAGTTCTTGAAAGACTACAAGCCCACGCGCTGGTAGCTGCTAAGGGTGCGCAGGATTCGATCGAGGCCGATGCCGCCAAGGGGCATTGCCAACGTTTGATTAGCCTGTGAGCGAAGGGAGCCGGGACTCCATCGCCCATTGCGCGCTCTAAGGTTCTCGGACGTCCGAGTCCTTGGGTTCCTTCAACGCCAAGTGCAGGAACAACCCGGCGGATAGCCCCGCCGACCCGAAGATCATGCACATGACCATGATCTGATAACGGGCTGCCGCCGGAGGCGCGATGCCGGAAAGGATCTGCCCGGTCATCATGCCGGGAATCGAAACCAAGCCCACGGCGAAGAGCGCGTTCGTGATCGGAATCATGGCGGCCCGAAAGGCCGCGGCCCGGGCTTCTTCGGGCTCCACCTTGCGTTCGAGCTCGCTGTACAGTCGCTCCGCTGCTAACGAGACACTGTTGAGCGCCGCAGCAAAGACCATGCCCGCGATCGGAATCAGATAGCGCGGAGAGTACCAGGGCTTTAAATCGAGAACACCAAACGCGATCCACGCCAGGGTTCCGCCGCCGCCCACGGCCACCGCCAGCAGGGTTTTCCCGAAGAGGTCCTTGCGCCGTTCGGGCACCGTGCGCAGCGCAATCCAACTAGCGGTGAACATCATGAGCCCCATGATTCCGAGCACCAGCCAAGGCCCCTCTGCCGCAAAGATATGCACCAGAAAAAAGCCCACGAGCAACAGCTGCGCCAGCATGCGCGCAAGCGCGTAGACCGCACCACCCGCGCCCAAGTTCCAGCGCTGCATGAGCCAAACCACGGCCAAAGCCGGAACGGCCACCAAGGACAAACGCCCCACAGTGATCGGTCGCAGGCCCTCTTCCGCCGCGACCAAGAAACCCAATACCGAAGCGGTCAAGCAGATCCCCCTGCGGCCTTGCCACTCAAACGCTTCTGCCACCAACCCACGTCCCAATGGCGATCCATTTTGATACCCACCTCGCTCATGGTGCCCACATGTTCGAATCCAAACGATTCGTGCAGGGCGACCGATGCCGGGTTGGGCAAGGTCACGCCGGCGATCAAGCGGTGCAAACCCAAGGCCTCCAGGCGAGGAATCAAGGTAGCGTAGAGCTTGCGTCCCAAGCCTTTACCGCCCTCTCCTGGTGCCAGGTACACCGTGGTCTCCGCGGTGATGTCATAGGCCGGCCGCGTCCGAAAGGAATCGGAATAGGCGTACCCTATGATCGTTCCCGAGCGCTCGGCCACGAAAATTTGGAAGCGGCCCTCTGCGTTGAACTTTTGCATCCAAGGTGTTTGCTGCTCCACATCCCACGGGTTCAGATCGAACGTGACCACGCTGTGATGCACGTAGTGATTGTAGATTTCACAGATTCCCTGCAAATCACCCAAGCACCCGTGGCGAATCACACACGGAGCCCCCATATCGCTGCTGTTCTCATTCATCGAGTCAACTCCATAGTTTCCAGCTCTTTAAGACGATCCCGCTGGGAGGCCGCATCTTCGAAGCGTAATTCCTTGGCAGCCATATGCATGTCCGCCCGGACCTTTTCAATCTCGCCCCGTAGGCGCGATAGGGACCAACTATCCTCCGGAGATTCCGCCGCCTTGCCCCCCATGGACGCTGCGATCTCGGGTACGGAAGGATAATCCATCTCGTACAACGCTTCCAAGGAATCGCGCACGGGTTTGATCACGGTCTTGGGCGTAATGTCGTGCTCCGCGTTGTACTCGATTTGCAATTTGCGGCGCCGAACCACCTCATCCATGCACTTGCGCATGGAGTCCGTGATGCGATCCGCGTAGAAGATCACGCGACCCTCCACGTTGCGTGCCGCGCGGCCGCAGGTCTGCACCAAGCTGGTTTCCGCGCGCAGGAAGCCTTCCTTGTCCGCGTCCAAAACGGCTACCAATGCCACTTCCGGCAGATCCAAGCCCTCGCGCAGCAGGTTGATGCCCACCAGAACGTCGAACTCTCCCAGGCGCAAATCCCGCAGGATCGCGGTGCGCTCGATGGCGTCGATTTCGGAGTGCAGATAGCGCACGCGCACGTTCAGATCCTCGTAGTAACCGGTCAGCTCCTCCGCGCTGCGCTTGGTCAAGGTGGTGACCAGGGTACGCCAACCCTTCTTGGTCACGTCGCGGATCTCGTGCAACAGATCATCCACCTGGCTACCCGCGGGACGCACTTCGATCTCGGGATCCAAAAGCCCGGTGGGCCGCACGACCTGCTCTACTACGTACTTGCCCGAATGTTCGAATTCGTAGGCGCGCGGCGTGGCGGATACGTAGACATTTTGACGGGTGAGCTTTTCGAATTCATCGAAGCGCAAGGGCCTATTATCCAAGGCGCTGGGCAGCCGAAAGCCATGCTCTACCAGGGTCGTTTTGCGCGAGCGATCGCCCTTGAACATGGCGCCAACTTGGGGAACCGACACGTGACTCTCGTCCACCATTAGCACCCAATCATCGGGGAAGTAGTGCAACAGGGTGAAGGGCGCCTCGCCCGGGTTGCGCCCATCCATATAGCGCGAGTAGTTCTCAATGCCGTTGCATACCCCGGTTGTGCGCAGCATTTCCAGGTCGTAGCGCGTGCGCTGCTCGAGGCGCTGCGCTTCGAGCAAGCGGTCCTTCATGCGCAGGTCCTTCAAGCGTACTTCGAGCTCTTCTTCAATGAGCGGAATGGCGCGTTCCAGGCGATCCTCCGGCGTCACATAGTGGTTGGCCGGATAGATTTTAACGCTCTGTTCCTCGCCTAGGATTTCCCCCAGGAGCGGATTCACTTGCACGATGTTTTCGATCTCGTCCCCGAAGAATTCGATGCGCAGCACACGCGCCTCCTCGTAGGCCGGAAAAACCTCTACCACATCGCCGCGCACCCGGAAGGTACCGCGCCGGAAGTCCAGGTTGTTGCGCGCGTATTGCATCTGGGTCAAACTGCGCAGCAGGTCGTCGCGCGCGATCTCCTGACCCACGCCCAAGGTGATCGACATGCGGCTGTAGTTGGACGGGGATCCCAAGCCATAAATGCACGACACCGAGGCCACGATGATCACGTCCCGCCGGTCGAGCAAGGAGCGCGTGGCGCTGTTGCGCAAGCGCTCGATGTTCTCGTTGCGGCTGGCGTCCTTCTCGATGAAGGTGTCGCTGGACGGTAGGTAGGCCTCGGGCTGGTAGTAATCGTAGTAGCTGACGAAATACTCGACCGCGTTGTTCGGGAAGAGGTCCTTGAACTCGCCGAAGAGCTGGGCCGCCAGGGTCTTGTTGGGAGACAGGATCAGGGTGGGCCGGTTCACCTTGGCGATGACGGAGGCCATGGTGAAGGTCTTGCCCGATCCGGTGATACCCAAGAGGGTCTGGTGCTTGGCCCCCTCTTCGAGCCCGGCTACCAGGCCCTTGATGGCCTGGGGCTGGTGTCCCGTGGGTTCAAAGGGGCAAGAAAGCTGAAAGAGGGAATCCTGGGACTCCGGGTTGGGTAGGGAAGATTCCACGACCCTATTGTGCCGCGCAGGCCCTGCGGCTCCCACCACCACACCCCTTTCTTTACCTCGCGGCCGGGGTTTCGTACCTTGCCAGGGGCTTTCGACCCCTACCCAACCGACCCAGTTCCCATGATCATCACCTGCCCGGCCTGCAAAGCACAAGCCCAGCTCCCCGACAGCAAAGAAGGCGCCAAGGTTCGCTGCGGCGAATGCGGCCGTATCTACAAGGCCCTGGGCGCCGGAAGAGGCACCAAAGGCGGCGCCAAAACGGACCCAACGCGCTACTTCATCATCGGTGGAGCCGTCGTTCTGCTGCTGATCCTGATCGTGGTCACCAAGCAGGCCCCGGACAAGCCGGCTCCCGTTAAAGAGGCTCCCGTGGCCGCGGTCGAACCCAAGGCGAAAGAAAGGATGGACTTTGAGGCCCCTGCGGTGCTCGTGGTTCGAAAAATACACGACTTGGCATTCGCCAAAAACAAGCCGTTGCTGCGCTCCACCCTGCATGGGCAGGCCCTGATCAACCTGCAGCTCAAGGATGGAGACAAGCCCCGCGACTTCAAGTTGCTGAGCTCCGCCGAGCAGCAAACTACCCTGGACACCGCCGCCGATGACATCCTCAACGGGGAATTAATCGCCGATTGGGAGCCCTATGACGGCGAGGTCGTGCCCTTCGAGGCATGGACCACTTCGATGCCCAAGGACGGCGTGGTTGTGCGCGTGAAAGTGGCCCCGCGGGATTTAGACTCCCTTGAATCCAACCGCAACGTGGAGTGGCACCTGATCAAAAAGGGTTCGGGCTACAAAGCCTTCCGCTGGCAACGCTGGCTGAGCCCCGAGGAAATCGCCGCAGCGGCCAAAAAAGGCCGCGAGCGCAAGTACGAGCAAAAGACTCTCAAGGACGGTTCCATCGTCATCGAGGGCAAAATCCGTGCGATCGCCTACTTGGATGAAACGCCCCAGGAACTCCGGGATGACATCGATGCCACCATCAAGGAGATCATGGATCCTGAGAGCAAACCCTTCGCCCTGATACGCAAGCTAGAAGGAATCGGCAAGCCGGCCATCCCCGGGCTATTGAGCGCCTTGGCCAGCACGCCCATGGACTCCTCAGAGAATGTCGAGGCCCTCAACCTGGTAAACAGGACACTGGAGCGCATCACAGGACACCGTACGACCTTTAAGCCCTCCGAACTGCTTGGCGCCACCGCGGAGAAGCAAGAATCCGGCCTCAAGCAATGGTTTGGCTGGTACGACCGCAAATTCAAACGATTCACTGTTCGCCCTGAAGAAGAGGACGAATAGACCCCAAACTCAAACGGCCTTCCCCTGGCCGACCCCCTTCACCCCCTCCCCCCCACACCTCTCACACCCCTCTCCAATGACCCAGAGCAACAACCCCTCCGAAGGCTTCGAGCAACACAAGCCCACCGGCAAGCAGGGCAAGGGCCCGAGCATGAAGGAGCGCCTAATCGCCCAACGCAACGCGGATGCCGCCGCGGCAGCCGCAGGCGATTCCAAAGCTGAGGCCCCCGCGCCGAAAAAGGCCGCGCCCGAAAAAGCTCCTGCGCAGCCCAGCGAAAAGAGAGTCGCAGCCAAACCGGTCAAGCGCGCCACTTCAAAAGCAGCCGAGGCTGGCGATGAAGCGCCCGCCCCCGCCAAGCGCGCCAGCAGCGCCCGCCGCTCCGGCGGAGCCGCGCGTACCTCCTCCCGCCGTGGCGGAGACGAAGGCGAAGAAACCGGCGGTCGTCGCGGCCGCAACAAGCCCCCCGAAAAGAACATGACCCCCATCATCGGTGGTGGCGTCGCGGTGGTGCTCATCGCCGCCGGTGCTTGGTTCTTCATGCAGGACAAGGCCGCGGATGACGCCGCCAACGCACAGGAGCAAACCGCCGCTCAAGAAGCCGAAGTGGCCAAAGCAGAAGCCGCGGAAGCGCAAGCCGAAGCTCAACGTCAGTCCGATGCCGATGCGGATGCCGATGCTGCCGCATCTACGGCTGCCGCGGAGCAAAAAGCCGCTGAGGCCAAAAAGGTTGCCGACGAAGCCAAGGCCAACGAGGTCAAGGAACCCCAAGGTCCGGCCACCGAAGCCCCGCGCAAGAAGGGCAAGCAGGTCATCTACAAAGGCGAAGCCGGCGAGAGATACGCTGATGGCCTGTACGACCCTAACGACGCCGCAGAACCGCAGATCGCGACCTTTGACCTTTTCGATAAGGCCACCGGCTGCAGCGATGACGATTGGGCTGCCATTCAAAAGCGCGCCGCCCTGCTTGGCGACCTGGAGTCCGGCGCCGCCGGAACCCGCGCTGCATTGAAGCTCGAAAAGGACGACGGTCAAAACGCTGTACCGGCACTTGTTAACGTGCTGCTGCGTTTGGACTACACCACCCAGGAAGGTCAGGAAGCTGGTGACTTTGTTCAGCGTACTCTGTCGCGTATCAGCAATGGCCGCAATGCAGACTGGCGTTATGGATTCGCTTCCTCACCCAACAAAACTATCATTCAAAACCGTCGTACGGTTAATGTGTGGTATGGCGTCTGGGCCAAAGTTGTGGCAGATCCTACGTACTGGGACCGCTTCGCTGGCCAAACGGAAGCTGCTAAGCGCGCTAAGAAAGGACCTGCTGCTGAGCCGGAGCCGGAAGATGAAACTGATGGGCTTGATGATCTGCTTGATGATCTGTAGATCGTTTGTTGGTTAGACAATTACGGGGGCGCGCTTTGATTAGCGCGCTCCCGTTTTTTTTGGTTGGGTTGGTGGTATGGGGCCTGGGGTCGGCGCCTATAGTTAAAAGAGAAATGCTCGGGATTGGGGAGTTGTGGAGTGGTTGAGAATTGTTCCGGACGGTTCACGCGAAGAAGCGAAGAAGCGAAGAACGCGAAGGGGGTGCGGGTTAGGGGAGTGTGGGGGTTGCTGGCTGAGAGACTTTGCTGGGAGGGTGAGGGCTCGAAATGAAGTCGGCTCGGTTTGGCCTTCGGCCAAGACCTCGGGAAGAACATGGCCTACACGGCCTACATGGCTACTTGGGCGACATGTGGGGTGCACGATCCGGGGCCCGGTGACTCTGATCCCAGGGCATCACAAAAATCCTGGAAGAACATGGCCCACGTTGCCTTGTGCTAGTGTTTTTTTGGCGCAGCCATAAAAAACACAATTCCTTCCTTCCTTCCGTAACTCTCTCCTCCCAGTCACATTTCAACTCCAACGTCGCTTGCAAGCTTCGCGTCCTTCGCTTCTTCGCTTCTTCGCGTGAACTGACCGGTAAATCTCCCAGCAAACCCACACCCTCCCAGCCCCGCCCAAATTCTCCGCAACCCCCCGCACACTCCGCACTCCCCTCAGTCCTGTACAGCCGCGTGCCCACCACGGCGGGGATCACTGATCGCTTGAGGAACACGAGTATCAGGAATAAGGATAGCCTGCACGGAACCAAATGAACTACCAGGCTCCACCCGCAACTCCTGCCCATGCTGATTCTCCAGGGACTCAAGAACACTAGCCGGCCAACCACTCTCCATACGAGTCCACTCCGGTTTCCACTGCTGATGCAGCCGCGGAGCCGCAACCGCGGCCTCCAGGGATTGCTCGTAAACAAGCACACGCAGAATAACCTGAATAACCGACGTGATAATACGCGGCCCGCCAGGCGACCCAATGACAAGCGATACACCCCCACCACCTTCGCGGATAACCGTAGGAGTCATCGAGGACAGCG
>JBLFXY010000189.1:0-7916 GCA_047611645.1 Glaciecola sp. | reverse complement strand
TGGCCCTTGGCATGTTCGCGTGCTAGCCAGGGCAGGGCCGCACCTGGAGCCAGGACGGCCACAAGGATGGCGAACGAGAATAGTCGCACGGGCAGGTTGTAGAGCCCTAGGGCTTCCTCACCTAGCTGCACCCGAATGAAGACGTTGTCGATCCAAAAGTAGAGTTGCTGGCACAGCGCGCCCAAACCGAGCGGAATCGTTGCGCGTAGAAATGGCCCCAGGGGCGCACGGTGAGTCGCCTTAGGCGGCAAGGAAGCGCGATGGAACAAGTGCAAGGCTACATTGCCCAACGCGAAGCCAACCGACATGGCGAAGAAGATGGGACCCGTGCCAGTGACCGAGTTCTGAACCAGTAGGGTCACCGAGACCAAATTCAGCACGTTGACCCCGGTGCGTATCAGCACGGGGGCCTTGAGCCGAATCGCATTGCGCGTGGGGACCGTGGAGAGTTCCAACCCAAATGTCAGGGGGTAAAGGCCGGCGATGGAGAGCCAGAGCGCATCCGGTTCTCCGCTCCAAACGAGCCAAAGGGTCCAAAGGCTCCAGGAGGCCAGGGCCATCACCAGCCGAACCTGCCGGCCGGTTCGCAGCAATCCGGCCAGGGCTCGATCGTCCTGGGAGCTCTTCTGAACCACGATCTGACCGGTTCCCAGGTCGCTGATGCTGGTGATCACCATCATCACAGCCAGATAAAAGGTGATGCGCCCAAAGCCCGCTAGCGGCAAGTTGTGCGCCAGTTGCAGCAGGATCAATAGGGTGCACACCGAGGTCACCAGGCGTCCCATCACAAGCCAGCCGGTACTGCCCAATAACCGTCGTGCTATCGACGGGGGAGGCTGGCTTGCGGGGTTGGGAGAGGACATCGAGGCGTGCTACAGGCCTTGCGACGACCGGTATGGAGGGATCTGGGACTTGTTTTGAACTTTGAGCGGGGACCCTTGGGCGCGCGCATTGGAGGGTGCCTGCGTTCGAGGGACGACCCAATTCTGCCAGGGGAATTAGGAATTCCCTAAGGAATGGTTCATTTGCTTGTCGAACTCTGGGTGACCCCCGCACTCGGCCCGCAGGCTCGATTGGTGGTGCAGCTTGTCTGCGCACGCCGTTCAACGCCGCTGGAAGACCCCACCGGACCTCCATTTTGTCCTTCCCAAAAAAAAACACGACCCACGAGCCCGAGAATCGTCGCAAGGTGATTCGCAATGTCCCCAAGAACCGCGACGAGTTCAAGGTCTTCCTTGAGCCGATTCAGGACGGAGCCATGGTGGGTCAACTCGATGGTGTCGTTCTTTTGAATCTTGATTCGACCTTGGATCGTGAGCTGGAAGGCCGGCTCGATGACCTTTGCATTCAGGGCGCGAACGTGCGGGTTTCGCGCGAGATCGTGCCCTACTTGCACGAAGAGCAGGTGATTGCAGCGCGTATTGAACATCCCCGTGAAGGATGGAGCGTGACCTCGCCGTGCATGGTGCGTTCGATCGAGGAAACCTCGGGTTTCTACGTGAAAGTGGGCCTGGAGTTCATCAACTCGGGCGACCTCTACAGCCAGCTGGATGATCAGCTAGGCAAGTACTTCAACCGGCGCTCCAAGAACCGCGTGCGCACGGGGCCGGATCAATTCGGTTTACGCCTGAGCCGCAAGGGCATTCGCTTGCAGGCGTCCGTTCACGATCTGTCCGAGATCGGCATAGGCGGGTGGGTCGACCACGTGCAAGCCATTCAGCTCACGGAAGGCGATACTCTCAAATTTCACCTAAGCCACAATCAGGGTGAAAAACGCTTTGTGCAAGGTCGTTTGGTCGTGGCGGCTAAAGAAAGCCACGGCGCCCGTGACTACATCGGGCTGCGCTTCCTGCAGAACGATGTCAATAAGGATGACCTACTGTTAGAACAATTCATCCAGGACTTCCTAACGGAACGCTTGAACTGGTCCAAGAGCGCGTAGCCGCTCGTTCAGATACGCAACAAGCCTCGCTGAACTCTTTAGAGTCCAGCGAGGCTTGTTGCGTTCTGGGTGAAGCGTTTAGCGAGCCGCTAGCGAAGCATTGGATTTGAGCTTGTTCATCACGTGGGCGGTGAAATCGGTGGTCGATAATTCCCCGCCAATATCGCGCGTGCGCGCTCCTTCCGAGATCGATTCCAAAACCGCACTGCGCAAGCCCACGCCCCATTCGGTCTCGCCGATGTGCGTTAGCATGTTTCCCATGGCGAGCAATGCGGCCGTGGGGTTGGCTAGGTTCTTACCCGCGATGTCGGGGGCCGTTCCGCCGGAGGGGTCGAACATTGCGGTGGTGATTTCACCCTTGTCGTCGAAGCTGAACGAAGCGCTGTCGCCCAAACCCACCGAACCGATCAGGCCGCAGGCCGAGTCCGAAAGAAAGTCTCCGTACTCGTTGGCGCACACGATGACGCCGTAGCGCTCCGGATTCATGATGATACCCGCTAGCAGCGCGTCGAACAGTTCGCGGCGGTAGGGGATGTCGGGATGCTTGGAAGCCACCGAACCCACCGTTTCTTCGAACAGACCGTCGGTGGCCTTTTGGATGGTGTACTTGCTCGTGGAGCACACGCTCTTGCCGCGGCGCTTGGCGAGCGCGAACGCAAAGCGCGCCGCGTGAGCAGTGGGCTGGCGCTCGATGACGCGAATCGAAACCGCAGTGTCGAGGCCGATGCGACGGCCGGGATCTTCGTAGGTGCCGCCCGTAGCCACCCGCACCACATCGATATCGATGGTCTTGGTGAAATTGGTTTCGATACCCGGAATCGTTTGGACGGGCCGATGGATCACGGAGAAATCGAGTCGCGCACGCAGGATGCGGTTGGGACTGTCTTTCGTGGTTGCGGTGGGGTACTTGATGGCCGTACCGACCTTACGCACTTGGGCTTCGACCTCGTCGTAGATCGCATCGCCCTGCTTCTTGCGGTTCTCATCCGAGAGGTCCACCTGGGTGAAGCGCAGGGTAAAGGGCAGCGCTTCGGCCACGGTGTGGACGCTGGTGGAGAGCTCGGCGGAGATGCCGTCGCCAAGCAATTCGACGATTTCGTAAGTGGCCATGGGGCTGGTGCGGGGGTGGAGGATCCGAGGGTTGGACCATCGGGTCCAGGAGGAGGCACAACATAGCGCGGCCCCGCCGAGAACGCACGCCCGGATCGGGGAGTGGGATTGGTACCATGGGCTGCAATGAAGCAGGATTTGATGGATGCGGGCGGTTACGTCTTTGGGAACGTGCGGTTGAGGGCTAAAACGCCTGCGGACGTGGCGTCTGGTGCTCGGTTGATTCAGGAGCACGGGGCCCTCTTGGACGGCTGGGGAGCGCAGCACGCGAGCGCGGCCAGCCAGCTCACTGAGCCCCAACTCGCCCAGCTCTGGAGCCCCTGGCAGCGTCCGGGACCCCAGGGGACGGACTATCAACTGACGATTGCGGATCCCGAAACAGACGCATTTCGGGGTTCTCTGGTGATTCGCTGCACCGGGCCCGGCCCAGCGGCGGATCTCGGATACTGGGTCGATCCCGCATTCTGGGGGCAAGGTCTGGGTGGGGGGGCCGTGCGCCTGGCCCAATGGTGGGTCTTTTCCGTGCTGAAGGCCTCAGGCCTGTCCGCTTCGGTCCAGCCGCAAAACAGCCGCTCCATTGGGCTCCTGGATAGCCTCGGTTTTGAATGCCTGGGCGCCATACCTGGCCAGGGGGAAGCGCTACAGGCCCATTTCCTTCACCGGTTTCGGTGGGCGGATCGTGATGGCGCTTGGAGTCCCCAGGCCCGCTGAGGTCATGCCGTAAGTTCCTGGGACCTGCGGCCAAACCAGGAACTCGGAGCAAAGGCGAAACGAGCATCCGCTGGGAGGCTATAGTGCTTCCACTGCAGCCGGGCCACTCCTGCCCAAGCCGCTGCTGAGCCAAGACATTCCGCACTCGATCCCAACCCCTGACCTCGTCCAAAAGATTGGTGAGGGATTGCGTGAATATTTCAGGCTGATGTCAGTCCAATCCCGTCAGACCATGCGCGCGCTCGTTTTTTCGATCCCCCTCTTCATCGTGCTGGGGCTTTTCTTTTTCCTGCGGGAATCCGGCGAGGACCGGCCGGAGGAAATCTCCGGCCTTCAGGGCCAGGAGACGACAGGCTTGGTTGCGGATGGCAACCCCGACGCCAAGGCCGGTGAACCCGTGGTGAGTCTGCGCGGCATGCCCGAGGAAGTGGGGCAGCGCGCCGGCGCGATCACTCGCTCCGAAGCCGATCTGGCTTATCCCTTGGAGATCGATCTCGTGCTTCTGCAAGCCGGGGATCCGTTCGAGGCTGGTCAGGAGATCCGGTCTGGCGCCAAGGCCGCCCTGCGCGGGAGCCTACACACGGATGAAGGCAAGGGCCTGGTGGGAACGGTCGTTTTCCTAGCCGGTGCCAACAAGGGCCGCGAGATTCCCTGCGCCGAGGATGGCTCCTTTCTGGTCACCGACTTGTATCCCGGACTTTCCGTCGTGCGCGTGAATTCGGGCCGTGGTCGTTTCTCCGTGCGCGAATTGCGTTTGGCCCAATTGAGTACCACCTCCTTGAACATCGCCTTCGGAACGCGCTCCGCCGCCCAGGTGCGCGGCCGTGTGGTCGATCCTTTTGGCAAAGCGGTGGGTGGAGTTGAGGTGAAAGTGGATGGCCAAGCCGCATACACCGACGAGCAAGGTTACTTTGAAATCTATCGCGTGACCGCCGGGCGCCTCTTGGTGGAAGTGAAGGCCAACGGTTACGCAAGCTATCGCGAGACGCTTCCCATTTCACGCGGCGCGAATATTCCCCGTGACCGGTTGGTCTTCACCATCGAGCCTGAAGCCTTTTTGGATATTGAACTCGTCGGGAGCGTGGGCTCCTCCGAGCCCGCCTTGGTCTACCTGTTTCCCTCCGGGGGCCAGCGCATCAACAAGCAGCGCGGTCAGCGCACATTCCCCTGGTACAAGGTCAACCCGATCATCGTGGAGCCGGGTCGCACAGTGTCTGTGGGAGGCTTGCCCAAGGGGCACGTGACGGTCATGACTTTCAAGAGCGGCGCCGCCGCCAAACCCGAGCGTCGCAACGTGAATCTGGACGCGCAACGTCGGGCCGCGCTCAAGGTGACCCTGGCTCCCGGACCCAGCGTGACGGGGCAAGCCCTGGTCGATGGCAAGCCCGCGGCCGGAGCCAGCGTGCGCTTGGAGTCCCTGGACCCCAGCGCCACTTCCATGCACAGCTTGGGTCGTCGCCCGTCCTTCCGCATGGAGATGGTCTTCGACTTGCTGCCCGCCGCCGTTCAGACCGTGAAGGCAGACTCCAGGGGGCGTTTCCAGTTGACCACCCACGCGGATATCGACTCGGAATACCTGTTGGTCATCACCAGCGCGGATCGCAAGCACCGCCTGGTGAAGCGCATCAAGGAGTTGGAGGGCAACCTGAAAGCGGATTTGGAGCCGGTGCGCCCGGGCGTCGGGGAATTGCAGATCGAATGGGACGCCAAGGGCCGTTCCCTGCCATACCGCGTGCGCATGCCCGGCACCGTCGGCCAGCGCGAGGTCTTGCCCCCCGGCGAGGTGCTCTCGGTGCCCGATCTGCCGAAAGGCCTCTGGCGCGTGGACGTGAGCTACAACGGCCGCTTCCTGGAGCGCGGTCAGCGCTTCTGGGTAGCGGATGGGCAGGTGGTCGAGCAGAGCTTCTCCATCCCTGACGATATATTGCAGGACAAACCTCGCTGAGCAGACACTGCACCCTATACGATGCAATCGAGCCCCATTTCCCTGACCGAGAGAACGATTTGCATCTACTGCCGCTGGACGGAACGTCCCTGACCCTGGAAGCCCTTTTGCCCCTTGCCCAAGGTGCGCCTTGCCAGATTGAAGTGACCGAAGAGGTCTTTGCGAATCTGCAACCCTCGCGGGACATGGTCGAGCAATGTTTGGTGCGCGGGGATGCTGTGTATGGCATTTCCACCGGCTTCGGAAAGCTCAAGAATAAGGCCATCCAGCCGGGCGATCTGGTCGAGCTGCAACGTAATTTGGTGCTCTCCCACAGCGTCGGCCTCGGGGACCCACTTTCCGATGAAGAGGTTCGCATCGCCCAGGCCCTGCGCTTGAACAGTTTGCTGCGCGGCGTCTCCGGCATTCGCATCGAGCTGGCGCGCCGCTTGGTCGAGTTCTTCAATCTCGGTTTCATTCCCGAGGTGCCCGGGCAAGGTTCGGTGGGGGCCAGCGGGGACTTGGCGCCTTTGTCGCACATGGTCGCCGCTTACATGGGCTTCGGGTTCGCTAGTGTGAACGGACGTCGCATGCCCGCCGCTGAAGCCTTGGAACTGTTGAAGCTTGAGCCGCTAGAGCTAGCCGCCAAAGAAGGCCTGGCACTGATCAACGGAACCGAGGTCATGAAGGCCATCGCCACGATCAACGTGCTGCGCGCGCGCAACCTGTCCAAGGCCGCGGACGCTATCACCTCGCTCACCCTGGAAGCCAAGTTCGGTTCCATCTATCCCTTCCAAGAACGCTTGGCCGAGTTAAAAGCCAACGCGGGCCAAAGCCGCACCGCTGCTAACGTGCGCGCGTGCTTGAAGAGTTCGAAAGTGCTCGAATCCCACGCCGACTGCGACCGCGTGCAGGATCCCTATTCTTTGCGCTGCGTTCCGCAAATACACGGCGCCTTCAAAACCGCGCTCGAGCACGTGGACTCCGTACTGCAAGCCGAACTCAACGCCGTCACCGACAACCCGATCGTCGATCCGCAAACCGGTTCGGTTTACAGCGCTGGCCTGTTCCACGGCCAACCCCTGTCCGTGAGCCAGGACTATTTGGCGCTCGCCCTATGCACCCTGGCCAACGTTTCCGAGCGCCGCATCGAGCAACTCGTCAACCCGGACCTGTCGGGCCTGCCCGCCTTCCTAGCGCCCGTCCCCGGTCTGCACTCGGGCCTGATGATCACGCAGTACACGGCCGCTGCCCTGGCCAGCGAAAACAAACCCCTGGCTCACCCCGCCTCCGTGGACACCATACCCACCAGCGCCAACCAGGAAGACCACGTGTCCATGGGCATGACCGCCGTGCGCAAAGTACGCTCGATCCTCGACAACACCGAACGCATCCTCGGCATCGAACTCCTGTGCGCCGCCCAAGCCCGCGAGTTCCACTCCGAAATCCCCGCCGGCCCCGGAGCCGCCGCCGTGCGCGCCTGCCTGCGCACAAAAGTCGAGCCCCTCAAGGAAGATCGCTACCTAGCCCCGGACCTGGAAGCCGCCTGCACGCTGGTCGCCGACGGCAGCGTGGTCGCCGCCGTGGATGCGGTTTGCGGGCCGCTATTGGCCTAGCAATGCATCCAGGTTTGCGCTCAACAAAGCGCTAAGCTGAACACGGACTTAAGCTCCGTGGTTTCGCCCAAACGCTCCTTCCTGGTTGGATGACAAGCACGCGTCCAATGAGGAAGGAGCGTGCCGCAGACTATCCTTCCACCGGGAGGGCCGACTGGTTCGGCGCAGCCAGACCAAGTCGTGCCTCCGTCGGTGGAGGGAGAGTGTGCGGTACGGTACTTCCGTAGAGCGTCTCTCAATCGGTCGTTGGTTGGCTGCGTAGGTGCTGGTCCGCGCGTTCCATGTGCGGAGGGTTCGGAGAAAATCTACGGCTGTACGGTACCAGACATTCTCCCTCCACTTATGCGAGAGCGGTTCCATCTGGCTGCGCCAGATGGAACCGCTCTCACATGTGGAAGGATAATATCAGGCACCATCCATCCTCGTTTCGGCTGCGGGGGTGACACCGGGTTGAGCACGGTTTCGAGTTCGGTGGATTCGGTTCAGTGGGTACTTTTGGCCGCCGACGGCAGCGTGGTCGCCGCCGTGGATGCGGTTTGCGGGCCGCTATTGGCCTAGCAATGCATCCAGGTTTGCGCTCAACAAAGCGCTAAGCTGAACACGGACTTAAGCT
>JBLFXY010000188.1:0-7917 GCA_047611645.1 Glaciecola sp. | reverse complement strand
CCGCCATCGGCATCTATGGCGATCGCCAGGACGTGTGGCTCGACGAGCAAGCCACACCGTCCACCGACTTCGTGGGCCAGGTTTGCACCCAATGGGAATCGGCCGCCCAAACCGCGCAGGAGCACGACGTGCGCACCACTTGCATCCGCATCGGCCTTGTCCTGGGTATGGGCGGCGGAGCCCTGCAGAAGATGCTGCTGCCCTTTAAACTTGGACTCGGCGGCCCGCTCGGTTCCGGCAAGCAGTGGATGAGTTGGATCCATCTGGACGACCTATGCCGTCTGTTCCTACACGCGCTCGACAACGGGTCTGTCACCGGCCCCTACAACGGCACCGCCCCGAACCCGGTCACCAACAAGCAATTCACCAAGACGCTGGGCAAGGTCCTCAAGCGCCCCGCCTTCCTACCGGCACCCAAGTTTGTTCTGCGCGCGGCCCTAGGAGAAGTCTCCCAACTGCTCACCGACAGCCAACGCTGCAAAGCCGACAAGTCCCTCGCCTCCGGCTTTAATTTCCACCACCCGAACCTAGAACCCGCATTAAGAGACCTACTGCATGAGTAGTTTGCCCATAGGCGTCAGACGCCCTGCCGCCGTATATGACGGGCGACAGGGGGTGTGACGCCGTAGGTGACGTGTCCCCGGTTGAACCCCCACATGGCAGGGCTACTTGACGCGCGCCCTATAGCGCACACACGATCTCCGGCCGCCCGACCATCAAACTATCACCATGAACATCCTCAAATTTGACGACCTTCCCCAAGGCGGTTTCGCGGGCCTGCGCGAGAAACAATTCGTAACCGACTCCCGCCTCTTTGGCCTACACAAGCGCCCCGAAGCCAGCAACGGTCTCGGCAACTTCGTGTACCTAGCCGACGCCAACTTCCTGCCCCATGGTGAAACCCGCCTGCACCCGCACCGCGAGATCGATGTCATCACCGTCATGGTCGAGGGCAACATTCACCACGAAGGATCCATGGAGCAAGGTCAAAACCTAAGCCCGGGAACCGTGCAAGTACAACGCGCCGGCGGCGAAGGCTTCACCCACAACGAGATCAATCCCGACGCCACCGAGAACCAAATGATCCAACTTTGGTTCCTGCCCGACGAAGCGGGTCAAAAGGCTGGCTACAAGGTCTACCAACCCGCACCAGGCGAACGCGCCCACGTCTACGGCGGCCCCAAAAACCAATCTGGAACCTTCGACAGCAAAACCCGCATGGACGTGTTGGTCGCGGCGCCTGGCCAAACTATCGAACAAAAAGGTGAGTCCATGCTCTACATAACCAAGGGCCAAGGCCAAGCCAACGGCCACCCCATCGAACCCCGCACCCTACTGCGAGTCAACGATCTGGAATTCACGGCACTGTCGGATGCGCAGCTGATACTGATCTACCCCGCGGGTTGACCCACAAAGCATATACGGCGTCTGACGCCGTATATGCTTTTGCGCTCCACCGTTTGTGCCGTGCTGGCGTTGAGCTCGCTGTAACACGGGTGGAGGAAGTTTCTTCAGGGTCCTTGACGATTTATCCAGACAGCTTGTCCGTGTCGTGCTCCAGTATGTCCATTGAACTATGGCGGGTGGAATCATTCCATCCCAACCTCCACCCAGGATCCCCCATGCTGCTCCCCCTCCTTACTGCCATTCCCCTCTGCATGCCATTGAGCGAGCCCAACGTCACGCGGCCGCACGCAGCACAAGTACAGCAGGCCGGGGCCATCGATTGGTTTCCCGGGCCCTTGTTCGCCATCAAGGCAAAAGCGGAGCGGGAAAAAAAGGGTGTACTGTTCGTTTCCTTCAAAGACGGTTCAAGCGGGAGCGACAAACTATTCCAAACCACTCTCGCCGACCCCAACGTGCAAGCTCAATTGAGCCAACTCATCTGTGTGAAAATCGACTTGTCGGCAGACTCGGATGGCGTCATATACGATAAGAACTCGGAACGGATCGCCGCACGCTTCCCAGTACGTTCCTATCCCACGATGCTATACGTGGGCGCAAGTCTTCAACCCGAGGATTTCATCTCGGGCTACGTGCCGCCCCAGAAGTTGGTGATTGAATTACAGCGCATGCTCGCCGGTACCAATATCCTGAGCGATCTACGAGCCAAGTTTGCCGCTGCTCCGCGGGATGTTGATGCCATCTGGAACCTGGCAACCAAGTGCGAAGCCTTCGGCTATGAATCCGAACATCAGAAACTGATGAAGCGCATCTGGAAACTCGATCCCGATGGCAAGTCCCGGCCCATGCGCCTCCAGAATTTGCGCTACCTGCAAGCACGACTCCTGCGCGAGTACACCGACAAGGGGATCTACGACCATAGGCCGCTACTCAATTACCTCGGCAAAGAAACCAATGCTTCCGTTGCCTTTACCGGATGGTCCGACCTAGGCGGGCTCGTTCGCACCTTCCAACCGAACCTCAAAACCAAAAAGGGAAAGCGAGCGATGGGACGGCTTTCACGCGATTGTTATCGGGAGGCGTGGAAGGTGGTCGGGCCCGCGGACAAGCTGAATTTCGCGCTGCAGGCATTGACGGTTCTGTACCAGGATCGCGAGGAACTCAACCCTAAGGACCTGGTCCTGGTACACCAACTCGCCGACGGAGTTCGTTTGGAAATCAAAGGGCGCAGCGACACGCCCATCGTGCAAGCCACCTTCGCCGACGCCCAAGCCATGGCCTCATTCTTAGACGGCAAAACGGCGGACGCCACGCAGTGGATCGACAAAGCAATGAAGCTGGACCCCACCAACGCGACCTACGCAAAGCGCAAGCAAGAGCTAGCGACTGCCAAAAAATAGCCGCCAATGGGTGTCCGGACCGCAAACGAGATATACGGCGATAGGCGACAGGGCGTCTGACGCCGTATCTCTCGTTCAGCCGCGGCCCTGCTTCCACATGCGCAGGGCCCAGAGGTAGCCGATGAGGGGAAACAGGCCGAGGGTGAGGCCCACCATCCAGGGCCAGGGTAGCAAGCGGCCCGAAACCCACATGGCTAGGCACCAGGGCAGCCCCGCTCCCAGCCCAATTCCAAGGGCTCCACGGCGCCAAAGGAAGCGGCGCTTGGCGATAATAGGGTCGATGGGCATGGGTACAGCCTAACCACATCGAAGGGCTAGGCAAGCACCTTGCGGCTGGCACGAGAGTCCCACTTGCCTGCCCGCAGCGCCCCTGCAGGCTTCTGGCAAATTCCGCATACCTGAAAAATGATGCCGCGCTGGTCCCGTACAATGGGTCGTCGGAGTCGCGGGGCCACAGGATGCTACCGCCCGACCGGACTCTCTTCCTGCCCCCGGGCGCGAACGAAATCGCCGGACCTTCGAACGCTTGGAGGCCCGCACGATTCACCACCGGCGGGCCTCGGTCAATTCCATGAACGTTCCTTTTCTCTCCATCTGGAGAAACCTGCTTCCAATGGCGTGCCTCGCATCCTGCCTTGGCATCCACCCTTCCCCAACCCAAACCCCAACCGAATCGATTGGGCAGAAGCCAACGCTGGCTGACCTATTGGGATTCCTGGACCGCGATTCGGACGGATCCATCGACGCATTTGAGGGGGCGGAAGGATTCCTCTTCCTCACGGAGTTGGGTGACACCAACAACGACCAGGCTCTGAGTTTTGCAGAAGTGGAGCGCTATCTGTTGGATTCGAAAGTGGAAGAACTCACGGAGCGTGAGGAGCACTTCCGAGAGTTTGACGCGAACCAAGATGGCCAGCTAACGCCCGATGAGGTCCCAGAGGAACTGCAGGGAATTTTTGTGTCTGCAGACAGCAACGCGGACCAGCGACTCAGCCTGGACGAACTCTTGAAAGCCGAGGGCCGCGACGATCCGCGCGCGATGTTTGAGCAGGAAGTGCTCGGATTCCTAGCGGAGCTGGACGAGGACGGAGACGGAGCATTTGCGTTGTCCGACATGCTCCTGCTCGACCGCATTCAGTTCGCCCCCCAATTCAAGGCCCTCGACATCAATGGGGATAGCTTGGTGGACAAGGAAGAAATATTGGCCTTGGTGGGTCAAGAGTTGCGTGCAGCCGCGTTCGAGATTCGGGGCCGAGATGCGATCATGACCGGGGTCATCGGGCCGACAACACCCGGCCGCGTCCTAGAATTACTGGTCGAACACCCCGAGGTGGAACGGGTGGTCATGGAAGATGTGCCCGGTTCCATGGATGACGTTTCCATGCTGCGCGCGGCCAAAATCCTGCGCCGGGGCCGCTTGGAAACCCATGTTCCTGCCGACGGTGAAGTCGCCTCAGGCGGCACGGACTTCTTTCAAGCTGGAGTGCTTCGCACCAAGGGAAAAGGTGCGCGCTTCGGCGTGCATTCCTGGAGCGGTGGTCCCGATCAGGAAGGTGCAGGTCTCCCCAAAAGCGATGAGGAGCACGTCAAATACCTGGATTACTACCGGGCCATGGGAATCCCCGAGGCCTTTTACTGGTACACGCTAAAAGCGGCGCCCGCGGACGGCATCCATTGGATGACCGAAGAGGAATTGTCACGGTTTGACATGCTCACCCCAGACTCCAAGACCGAAGTTTCCAGGCAAGCTGAAGCTTCACCAATGCTGCTCGGAGGATGCATTTTACGCGAGCCTCAAGCGCAAGCTCCATCCAATTTGCATCGGGTCACGCCGGTCATTGCGACCAAGGAATATGGACCGCTGCCGAAGATGCTGCGGGCCTGCGGCATAACCTTGGCCGCTGAGAAGGCTGTGCCCGATGCATTCTTAGAGTTGGTAGGACAGACCGTGCTCGAGATTTTCGAGGAAACGAAGTCCACGGACACGGAACTGCAAGATCGTGTGCTGACTCACTTGTACGCCTACCGGGCACTGCTCCCTGTTCCCATCAACGAAGAGACCCTCGAGGAGTTAATCGACTCCTCCCACGGGGACTTCGAGCGAATCGAACGCGGGAATAGCCTGTGCGACATCATCATGAGCGACGTGCCCGAAGGGCAAGTCATGGAAGTGATCGAGCACATCCTGCATGCGGTGACCGATGTGGGCCTGCATTACGCCTTCCCCAAGGAATGGGGTATCTCGCACGAGTCCGAACTGTGGAAGACCATGCACTTGGCCATCGAGCGAGGTCACTACAGGGTGGAGTCCTACTCGGACCTCAAGCAGGATGCTCCCACCGCAGTCTATGACCGAATTCTACTCCAGGAATTCGCCTACTGGTTCATCTCGACCGCTTGGGACCTGCAGGAGGCCTACGGCCCGGACGAAACCGAATGGTCCATTCGTACCCCTAGCCAATTGCAGGAACTCTACCCGGAGTTCTGGCAGGTGTATGAGCAGACGGCAGGCCGTGTCATGCAGCCACCCACCATGGCCACCCTGAAGGAAATTGGGCCTACCCGATCGGAAGAGCGCGAGCGCTGATCGCCCACTTCTAGCAGGCCATTGAAGAACAGTGATTTTCCGACGGGTCGTCACAATTCGGCCGGCAAGGCGCTCATGTTCTCTGCATAGTCGCTCTATTTGAGGCCTGAGTTGATGGATAGTGGTGACTACGCTGCCAGCTGGATTGTGAGGACCCGCCGAGGAAACGCTGTTCATCAACGGCCTACTAGGACACCCCGAGGCCATGCGGCCGTGTGCAATGGCCCCCAAAGCGAGGATAAACACCGCCTTGGGGGTCTCCAGCCGAGTTTTAGCCGATTCATGGGGCGGGCTCTTGCCAAAGTATCATCGTGTGCTACTTTGATGCTATGCTCACCGTCCGCCTAGATTCAGAAGAACCCCTGGTCGATCAGATCGTGCGCGGGATTCGTACCGCCATCGCCTCGGGACAAGTCGCTGCCGGTGCGGAGTTGCCGCCCGTTCGCCAATTGGCCATGGACTTGGGGGTGAATTGGAACACGGTTGCGCGCGCCTATCGCGTGCTGCAAGCCAGCGGGTTGGTTCACACGGCGCGCGGGCGTGGCACGCGCGTGACCTCGGAACTTGAGGTCAGCGGCGAAGCTCGCAAGTCCGTGCGCGACCGTTTGGCCGCCCAAGTGCAAACCATGATGGCCGACGCCAAGCTGGCCGGATTCCGCCGCGCGGAGCTTGAGAAACTGTTGGCCAAAGAATGCGATGCCATGTGGCCCACACTTTAGGAGACACTCTCCATGCAAATTTTCGACCTACTATTCCCGGTGTTCATGATCGCCTTTCCGGCGGTGATGGCCCTGTTCCTACGCACTAAAGAAGCTACCGACCAAGCTGACACGGTGCACCTGGAGCGCAGGCTTTGGTTGGCTACGGGACTCTTTTTGATCCTGGCTGCCGCTGCTTGGAGCATGCGGTTCCTCCCTGAATGGTCGAGCCAAGCTGCGCTTCTCCCGGTCACGGTTTGGAAATTCATTCCCTCCGGGATCATTGCCCAAGCAGGTTTTTGCGTCCTCTGGTTCAAATTTGCACTGCCGCTCATTCGCGTGTATCGCCCTGGATTCGACGGGGCCCTAGCCGGTCAAACGCCTGCTGCCAGCGACCCCGTCCGGTCCGCAAGCCTGACGCCCCGCCAACCTCCTGCCGCACTGCACTCCACGTCCGCTGTTTGGACGCTAGGCCTCTGGTTGGTCGGATTAGCCATCTTTGTTTATGGGTGGAAAACACACGGCATCCCCGCAGGCAAGAGCGCTTCCCAGCACCTCATCCTCTGTGGGATTCCACTTGTCGCCGCCCTCTCGGTCGCACTGATGATTCCCCTCGGACACCGCACCATGTTCCTCGCACCCGAGCCCCTGCACGCCGGGCGCTCGCCCGAACTCGCGCAAGCCTACCGCAATAAGCACACGTGCCAGAGCCGCATGATCCTGGTTTCGATCCTGTTCGTCATCACGCTCATTCTGCTGTTCCCGTTAGCCCTCGCATTCCACGTGCAAATTACGGGTTCCCAATGGGGCCTGGTCGGTGGAATCTTCGGATCGGTCGTCGGAGTCGGGGGCGGTGCAGTCGGCACTCTTTTGTCAGTCCACCGACTCAAAATTCACCGCATCGAACAAACCCAGTAGCGGCGGATACGGAGTCAGACGCCGTATCCGCCGCTAGCCGTTGGTCCAGTTGGGCTTGCGCTTTTCGAGAAAGGCGGTGATGCCCTCTTTGGCGTCCTGGGTGGCCATTAGTGTTTCCAGGTAGGAGCGCTCGAGCTCTTGCACGTTGCGGTCGAAGCGCTGATTGAATTCGTGGCGCGCCGCACGGGTTGCGATGCGCAGGCTAGAAGCCGAACGAGGCAAAAGGTACTCGCGAACCCAAGCAAGAGCCGAGGCTTCCGGATCCTCACACAACTCGTCAACTAACCCCATGCGAAGCGCTTCATCGGCCTGCACGGTGCGCCCGGTGATTAGTAAATCATCCGCGCCGCCGCGCCCCATGCGATCGGCCAAAATTGCGGAGCCCACGGGCGCAAACACACCCAACAGAATTTCCGGTTGCCCGTAACTCGATCCGGAATGGGCGAAAATACGCTGACAGAAAGCGGCGACCTCCAAGCCCCCACCCAAACAGAATCCGCGTACGGCGGCCACCACAGGAACGCCCGATGCCGCGATCGTACGGAACAAACGGTGGACACCTACCAACATGCCAGCCACCTGTTCCGGTTGGTGCTCCTGAACGCTGGCCCCAAAGCAAAAATGCTCGCCTTCGGCGGTGAGCACAATCGCCTTAAGGTCCTGAGCCTTGGCGGCTTCCTCAAAGATTTCCGTCAACTCCGCGGTCATGACCGCATCAAGAATATTGCCCTTGGGCGAGTCGAGCGAGACCTGCCAGACCTCTCCGTTCTCAAGAATATGGACTCGGACTTTTTTCGTGTTTCCGTTGGGGATCATGATTCGTCGACCTCGGCTTCTGATGCGAGTTGTACAAGGGCCGCCCCCCCCCCCGAAAACACCCTCTCAGAAGAAGAATCGCCCGAGACGGCAA
>JBLFXY010000187.1:0-7995 GCA_047611645.1 Glaciecola sp. | reverse complement strand
CGGTTGATTCGCGTTCGGGGCGTTCACTCGAACTCCCCAGTCATACATGGACCGATTGCCGGTACTGTCGATCGCTCTTAGGTAGTAGCTGATCGTCGATCGACCCTGGTAAGACTGCGCTCCAATCAACCCATTGGGCAAATCGAATCGGACGGAGGTAGAGACGCCTTGGGTCGGACCGGTCCGGTAAGCGCTTGCCGTGATCGTCAGATCATTGCCTTGCGGCAAGCGAATCACGTACTCACCTTCAGAATCCGGCTCGGCTGAGGCCCTATCAAAAGCGGTAAATCCGTGGCCATTTGCCAAAGCCAAGACCACACCAGCGGGCGGAACCGAAAGTGAGATCCGCCCATCCTTGTCGGTACGACCGCGCCCCAGAGAACTCTCCACAAACGCTTCGGCCACCGGCCGACCCGAATCATCGACCGTACGAATCATAATATCGAGTTGTCGATTCACCCGGACAACTCCTAAGTTCCTGACCGGAGACTCGATATCGACGGGGAACAGAAAACCTTGTCCTCCGTTAGCGCGACCGCCCTTCACCCGCAACCGAATGGCGGTGTGCTTTAAGCCCTCTGCCTTGTCGGCCGGCAGATACTCCAGCGGAACAAGGAATTCTCCACTCTCCGAGGTTTGCACGGATTTGGTTTCTTTTTCCTGATTTCGACGGTTGGTGAATTGCACGGTCACGCTGTCCTGGTAGGGGTTTTCATCATCGGCCCAAATCAAGCGGCCGTGAACGTACGGGAGCCCTCTGGTTTCAATAACCAAATCCTCATGGGTGTTTTGGAACGAGGCTTGCGACCACTTTCCATCGGGCAGGACCTTGAGGTACTTGGGCAGTTGAACTTGCCCACGGCTCGCTGGCTGCACACCTTCGAAAGTGAATTGCCCTCCGGGCAGCGTGCGCGTTGAGCACTGAGCAGAACTCAGTCCAAGGCCGTGGAGGATCTCTCCCTGGTCCTGTGGCATGCGAGTGACTTTGAATTCAAAAGGAGTGGAGGGGCTGAAATTCCAACGACAATCAATGTCCAGCGGCGCCATGGGGGGTGCCCCATGCACAATGAGTCGTCCACTTAGAGTTGTGAATTCACCCAATTCAACAGTTTGGCCGCCCTTTACCCCTTCCAGCAGAAAGTCTTTGATCGCCAGTCCTTCAGCCCGAACTAGGCATAGGGAACCCCGCGCGGCTTCGGGTAGATCCGCGCGGCCGGCTTCGTCGAATACCAACAGGTGTACGTTCATGTTTTCGTCGATCCAAGCACCCTTGCTGCCGGCCGCGGGCTCCCCTGCGCCATTGACCAAACGAATCTGTGGGGTTGTCGTCGGCGCAGCGATCCCTTCCGCAGGCGATGCCTGGTTGCGGGTTTCTGATGCTTCGGTGGAGACAAGGTGGGTCTCCGTTTCAACGCCTGGATCCCCCGTGGGCACGAGCCCCGCTTGCGCACTGTCCTTGTTGGGTTCCTCCAACCCCGTCCCCGCTCCATCCAAGAGTTCCATTCCTGCCCAAGTGGTAAGGCCCAGCACGATCGATGCGAAAAGGAGTTTCTTCATGGTCCATAGGGCGAGGAGCGGGGGGGAAGTGGTAAGCGTTGCGGGCGCCACAGCGGCGATGATTGGAGCCGCTGACAGTGCGCCTTTCCAACCAGCGCCGAAGGCCACGGGGCCCAATGCATTCATCCAAGTTGTGCGCTCACCGAATTCTTTATCCAGGCCTTCGCGCAGTTTCACCAGACCCCGGGAGATTCGCTTGCGAGCGGTGGCGGGTGCGATGTCGAGGCGCCCGGCGATCTCTTGGGGAGCGAGGCCTTCTAGGTAGCGCATCACCAACGCCGTTCGGTAGAGCGGTTCCAGGGCGAGGATGGCTTCGGTCAGGCGTTGATGCAGCAGCAGCCGTTGCTCGCTCTCCTGATCCGAGGCTTCCGGGCGAGCTGCGCTTCGCTCCGCGTATTTGCGGCTGCGGTTTCGATCGCCACCGCGTATGGCCAAGCGCCGAGCCACGATCTTGGCCCAGCTGCGCAGCTGAGCACCGCCTTCCCGAGGTGGCGTTTGCAAGGCCGCTACCAGCACATCCTGTGTCAGGTCCTCCGCGCCGGACTCCCCCACCAAGCCCACGGCTAGGCGCCTCAGCCAAGGCCCATCAAAGAGCAGGGCGGCGAGCGGGTCGGAGTTGGCGGGAGGTTGCGGCATGGAGATTGGGTCCTTTTCCATACTAGGGACGGCGCGCGACCAGGCGTGACTCACTTTTTGACAGATCTCACTGAGGAGGCGTCTGAGCGGTGCTCCCTGATCGGTTTTGAAGCTTCCGTGGGTCTATCCGACCCAGTTAGAACCTCTGGGATAGGCTTGGGAACACCCCAAGGCCCCCTGCTCCTGCCCCTCATGGACCCTAAACGACTGCTGCAACGCATGTGTGCGCGCCATTCCCTGCCCTATGAAAAGGCGGAGGCGTTGTTGCCCCTGATCCGCCGTGCCCTGATCTCGCCCTTCTCAGTGAGGGATCGCATTCTGGCGCTGGTCGACCGCAATCTGTCGGGACAGATCTCGGGCGCAAGCGTGGGCTCCACCCTGTCCGCCATCGAACGTGATTTGGATGAGGAGGTGTTGATGTCCGTGGCCCCCTCTCTGCACATGTGGAAGCAAGCCGGAAAACCCACAAGCCTGGGCGATGACTTGCCGGGCATCTTCCCCGATGGGTTGGACTTGGGTTTGGACAGCTGACCTCGCGCACAATCAAAAAGGCCCCGCGGTACCTATGTACCGCGGGGCCTTTTTCATTCTTGGAAGAACATCAGTCCTCGATGATCTTGACCGTGCGCTCGCCGTTCTCAGCTTCGAAAACGATGACTTTCTTGCTGACCACCTGGGGCTTCTCAAAGGTGAAGGACTCGATACCAGCGTGCTCGCTCTTGCTGTGGCGCTCGCGCTTACCCTTGGTAGCCTTTTTGCTCTTGCTCTTGCTCTTGCTCTTGGCCTTGGCCTTGCTCTTGCTCTTGCTCTTGGCCTTGCTCTTGCTCTTGCTCTTGGCCTTGCTCTTGCTCTTGCTCTTGCTCTTGGCCTTGCTCTTGGCCTTGGACATTTTGGCAACCTGCTGGCGCAGTTGTTTCATTTCCTTGCGCATGGAACGCATCTCACGGGTCATTTCACGCAGGGCTTCGATCATGGGCTCTTGGTCCATACCAGAGCGCCCGTGCTCGCCGTGTATTTCCTGCATACGATGCATTTCCTGCATGCCATGCCCTTCCATCATGCGCCTCATGAAGTCGCCACGTCGGCCGCCCATCATTGTTCGCAAGTGATTGCGCATGCTGGGATCGAATCGGTCACCGTGGCTATCGCGGTCGCGGTCGCACTCGCTGTTGCCGTCGCACTGGCTTTTGGCATCGTCGCAGCAAGAGCTAGCTTCTTTGTCGCAGCAGGAGTTCGCATCTTTTTCGCAGCAAGATCCCTTGTCCACATCGCATTGCGGAGCCTCTTTGCTCCAATGCAATTGAACGTCGACTTCGCCCCCAAATTCCCTGTCGCCAACAATCCACTCGAAGCGCGGACTGCTCTCATTTTCTTCGCTCTCGCTCTCGACCTGGACATGGTAATCCAACTCGAACTCCACTTCGGGGGAGGTTAGCCAAGTGTGAAGGCCGAGCTCTTTGGGGGCGCCGTCGTGCCCTTCCATAGCCTTCAAAAGTTCCATCAGGGCCTTCATCCGCTCATCGCTAATTTCAAGTCCCTCAATCGCATCCAGGCCAAGCTCACGGCCATCGATGAGTTCAATCCGGTGCTCCCCTTTCTTCTCCGTGCCAGGCTCGTGGCCAGGCTCTTCAGCGTCGCCGCCGTAACCCATGCCCTTCAATACGTGCAATTCCACGCCACCTTCGGGAGCGGTAGTGATAATTTCCAAACCTTGGGTCACCTCCGGGCGCTCGCCCAGTTGCACCATGAACAGAATTTGCTCTGCGCCGCGCTTGGCTTGAATCGCCACGCTTTCGCCGGACTTGTACTCGCCTAGCGCTTTGATCAGTTGATCGGTGCTCGTCACATCCTGCTTGTTGATTCGTAAAATCAAGTCGCCCGCTTGCAGGCCCGCTTTTTCAGCGCCCGAGCCCTCGGACACACTTCCAACGCTCACTTGCCCGTTGTCTCCGCCGAGGTAGATGCCGAGATAGCCCCGATCGTCGTGCGTCAGGTTGGCATCCACTGCCAACAGTCGTTGCAACCGCTGGGGCGCGCCGACCTCCTCCATCAATTCGATAGAATTAGCTTCTCCCTCAACCACCCGAACCAGTTTCACCTGAACCGCCTTCGGTTCGGTCTTGGGGCTAGGGCTTTGAGCCCAGACAGGGGTGCCCACTGCGAAGGCCAGGAGCAAGGATGCGTACTTGTACATGATTTTGAGGGTTGAGAATCGGACCGGGGTGTCCACGGAGTTCCTATCGGAATGAACCGTACGATGGATACAGTGTTCAGTTGGCTACAAAAGGATCCATTCCCAGCTCGCGCCGGGGATGCTGCCTCTAGGGGCCTTGCGTGGCCCTGCTTACGCCGATCTGACGCGTGACTTCCCTATTTGCGGGGACATTGTCGTGGTTCGGGCCATCCGGCTGGCAGCGCGAACCCACCGGCATCGTGGCCTACGAAAGGAGCCGCGGCACGGGCAGATCGGTCAAGCGGCCGATCGTGGGCAAGTCACCCACCAGGGGCCGCAGATAGTCCAAGAATGCCTGGCTGACGTCGTGGTCCCCGCTGAGGTATTCCTTGGGCATGACCTTGGTCTTTTGAGCCACGTTCTTGAGCGCCGTCACATCGTATTCGGCCTCGTACTTACTGGGTGTGCCGGCTCGACGGATGATCAGGGACCCATGGGGTACCTTGCCCTCGATGGCGACGCGCACGGCTTGACGCCCCACCTCTCTGGCCTCGAGCGCATCCTGCTTGGAAAACACGCCGAAGAAAGAGCGCTGCAGGTAGCCAAAGGTGTCGGCGCGGATGCGGGTTTTCTCGCCCATACGGTCGAGAACGCGCGCCGCAAGGAGATCGCCCAGAGCGCCGGTTCCGGAGAGTTGCACGTTGCCGTGGGCGTCCTTCGAATTGGTCTTCTGAATGTACTCCCCATCGGCATCGTGAATGCCCTCGGAGACCGCGACCACGCAGCGCCCATGGGCTTCCAAGGTGGCTTCCACATTATCCTGGAAGGAACTCACGCAGAAGTCCGTTTCAGGCAGGTAGATCAGGTGCGGGCTCGCTCCATGTTTGGAGCGCGCCAAGGCGGAAGCGGCCGTGAGCCAACCCGCATGGCGGCCCATGACCACGTTGATTTTGACCCCGCCCAAGCTGCGGTTGTCCTCGTTGTCGCCCATGAACGCCTGGGCCACGAATTTAGCGGCGGAGGGATAGCCCGGGCAGTGGTCGGTGACCATCAGATCGTTATCGATGGTCTTGGGCACATGGAACAGCTTCAGCTCGTACTTGCGTGCTACCGCGGCACGATTCAGCAGGAAGGCCGTCTCCGCCGAGTCGTTGCCACCGATGTAGAAAAAGAAGCGCACATCGTGGGCCTCCATCACATCCAGGATGCGCTCGCATTGTTCCTCGGTGGGTTTCTTGCGCACGGAGCGCAGAGCTGCGCAGGGGGTGAGCGCCACGGTTTCAAGATCCGCCGGACTCTCGAGCCCCAGGTTGATCAAGTCCTCTTCGAGGATGCCCTGGATGCCTCGGATCGCTCCGAACACGCTGCCGATCTCGGGGGCGGCCATACAAGCCTCCACCACGCCGACCAAACTTTGATTGATGACGGCTGTGGGGCCCCCCGACTGCCCGATGAGGGCGTTTCCGATGCGTTGACTCATGGCGTGATCCTTGAGGGCTGGAGCAGCCCCGGTCTGAGAGCAAAATAGCTGCAAACCCTCCCAGAGCAAAGCATTCCCCCCCGAACCCGCCACATTCCAGGACTCTTGCCCAGAAGTCGGCAGCAAAATCCAACCGCCCCTTGCACTGGCAGTCGGAATTGCTAATCTCGTCGCCCCACCGGTAGCCCTCGCAGGCCGCCCACGTGAGCTCTCCCGGCCTTCCCGGCCTGTCTACCGGCTCATTGGATCAGTGGAAATCCAAAATGCCCGGGTGGCGGAATTGGTAGACGCGCCAGACTAAGGATCTGGTGGGATAAAACCCATGCTGGTTCAATTCCAGTCCCGGGCACCATTGGTTCCCCTTCGCCAGGGTCACAGGCCCCCATCAAACAAGAAACCCGACGCCCTTTTGGGGGCGCCGGGTTTTTTGTTGGGTGGACAGTTAGGCCGTCCGGATCATTCTCCCGAGGCCATGGGCACCGAAGCGCGCAGGGCCAAGCGGAAGGATTTGGGATCCAGCTTCAGCATGAAGAGGAAGCTCGACATGCTTTCCATGTAAGCGATTTCACGTTCTTTCTGGGCCACGAGGCGCGGCACGTTGTCGGCGATGAGCTTGTCGCCCCAGGAGGCCAAGCGGGAGTCGACTTCGGCTTGCACCTCATCCACATCCCCCGGTGACAGCGATCCAATACTGCTGCCATTGAAGGACTCCTTGAGCACGGTGCGCTCGGTGCGCTTGCGCTCTTGCCTCCAATCGATGTTGCTACCCGCATTGTCACGTGCCCATTGACGCGCCAATTTGCGCAAGGTCGGTGCGGCGCGGCGCGGGTTCAACCAAACCATCAAATTGGCAGAGTCCAGGGCATTCTCCGCTTGGATACGGAACTCGGGCAGCTCTGAAAGGCGCGGATAGCCGCGGCTTTCGCCTTGGTAATAGGTCTGGCGAATGGTCGAGAACATGCGCTCGTGGTTCGTGATCCAGAAGTGACCTTGATCGGTGATCATGGTGGCCATCATGCCGGTACCTGGAATGAACGGCGACCAGAACTCGCGCGTGGGGAAACCATCGGAGTCGAACACGTAGTAGCCCGTATCGTTGGGATTGGCTGAGTCGTAACCCTGCAGCCCGAACTTCTCCGGGTTGCGACCGATCATGTCGCGAATGTCGTCCAGTTTGGTATGGCTCGATTCCCCGTCCGTCCAGGTCACGAGCGTGATGGCAAACACGGGCTGCCCGTCGGTTTCCGCGGGGAATTCCTGGCCCGCGTTGTTTTTAGCAACCACGCCGCCGTAGTCGTTCTCGCGCACGATCAAGGCCAAACGATTGCGCAGGGATGAGCCCAAAGCATCCAGCAACTCATCCAGGTTCTTGTAGTGCCCGGTGCTCTTGATCGCGTCCTCGAAGTTGGCGCGCATAGCGGGTTCCACCGAGGCGAAGACCTCGCGCAGAAGATCGGTAACAGGGCCGTGCATGTAGGCGAACAACACGCAATCGGCGGGCGCCATACGGGCCGCGTCGCGCAGCATCTTGGAACGATCGAATCCGTTGACGCGGTACAGGCGCGACTGGAATGGGGTTACGCTCTCCGATGAGAAAGCCCCGGACAGATCCACTTGCAAACCCTGCTGGAAACGAATCAATCCCAAAACGTCCTGACAAGAAGGGGCTTGAATCAAGCGGCCCATGAAAGCCTGACTGAACCGGGGGCTCTTGATGTCGGGCCAAGGACCATTCACACCGAAAGCGGCGAACGCTTTGCCCACGTCGAGCTTGACCTGCACACCCTTGGAATCGGTACGCGCCTCTACCTTCTTGATCTGGTCGTTGTATGGTGCGCTGATCGCCAGCGAGTTGGTCCCCCCCACGTCCCTGAGGTTCGGAGCTTTGGCGACCAAAGCGCGATCGTTTCCGATGATGACCACATCTTGTACACGGGTCACGTAAAGCGGAGCCTTGAGCGTTCCGCCAGTGACGCTGAAGATCCCTTCGTCACTCATCACGGTGTACGCAACCCCGGAGGCTTTTTGCAGCAAACTCGGATAACGCAGTGCGGCCACTCCCATCTTCCCCGCCCAATCCACGCGCCCGGAAACCGTCCACTTGGCCTGGGCCACGCCACGCCCGCTGAAATATCCTGCGACGGCGACC
>JBLFXY010000186.1:0-8036 GCA_047611645.1 Glaciecola sp. | reverse complement strand
CTTACTGCCTGCGCTCGAGCTCAAAATCGAAGCGCTGCAATTAGCCAAGAACACATCCCAAACAGGACCGGCCACCGTGTTGGAGCGCTTGCGTTTGGTCGGAGCCGATAGTAAGTCTCAACTCTACCTTTCGAAGTACCCCACTGAGCGCTTCTCTAAACTCGAACAGCTCGAACTTATACGCCTAGATCCATACGGCCTAGGGCGTTCTCGAGTGGCTCAATGGCTATTCGAGCAAGGCCACCCCGAACGCGTACTGTTGGTCCTGCGCCCCATTCCCGATCATCAGGATCCGCCGGCACTGCAAGCCATGCGAATCCAAGCCTTGCTCGCTACCGAACGCTACGATCAAGCGATCGAAGAAGCGGCCCCGTGGCTTCAGCACCCTTCCATTGGAATGCTCTGTCAGCGCCTCACCATTCGTGCCCATTTGGCGCAAGGAAACAGCCAAGGTGTGGCCCAGGGTCTCAGAGTCCTGCTAGCCAGGGGTCCCCAACAACCGGCTGAACGCCGTGAGTTGGCCAAGGATCTCGTCCACTACGGCATGCTGGAGGCGGCCACTCCGGTCCTCGCTCAGTTGGATCGCAAAAGAGGGTGGCGCACTCCAAGCGTGATCGAATGGAGCGGGCTGTGTGCCTCCGCCGCCGGTCAAACCGACAAGTCTCAGGAATTCCTGACCCGAGCCGTGCCATTCTTTGACAATGGTCGCATCGAACTGCTACAGGCCATCCTGTCCGCTGGAGACCGTGATTGGCCTTCGATGCCCATACGCATTCAGCGATTGGACGATTCAGATTTCTCCCCAAGCCCCTTCCAAGCCGCAGCGGTCGCATTGCTTGGGGAACGCATTCAAGCGGGCATCGAGTTGATTGAGCGCGGAGTTGAAAGAAATCCGAACTCCGTTTCTTGGGCTCTCCTGAACATCGCTGCCCATACCCTCGACAACGCCCCATCCCAATTCGCTCCCCAATTCGGCGCGAGTGCCGCGGAGCAAGCACGCGCATTGCTGGTCGGATCAGGCGACCTTAGAAGAGATCCTCGGGACACTATCGCCATGTTGCTGGCTTTGGATTTGGACCCGTGGCAAACGTGGACTGAGGTTCGAGCACAAAAACTAGCCTCCGATCTCCCCCAAAATCTGTGGCTGGGTTGGATGATTGCGGAAGCCCAATTCCGTTCCGGTCGATTGCAGCAAGCGCAGGTTTCCTTCTCTGAGCTCATCACTCAGTTCCCGCTATGCGCGCCCCTGTGGGACAGCCTCTTCGCCGTATTTGCAGCCCAGCACCCAGATAACCCACTGCACCCGGATATCCTGGCTGCTCGATCGGATCAAGCGCTTGCCATTCCCCTGAGGAAGTTCCTGTCGCCCAATCAAATCGCTATGGGCCTCGCCGGACAAGCGACCGCGCAAGGGCACCCCGACCAAGCCATCGCCACCCTGCGGCGATTCCTTAAAGCGACCGGTGAAGGGCTCGAATCCGAATCCCGCTGGATGCTGGGCCGCTTGCTAGCGGAACAAGGTCAATTCAGCCAGGCACTGGATCAATTCGAACGAGTCCTAACCAAATCGCAACCCCGCGGACTACACCCATGGGTCCCCGAATACCTGGATTGGCTCGACAAGTGCCATCTTGACCCGACGGCGCCCCTACATGCTGCCGACATCGCGAGTCGACTCGAAACCCTGGTGCACCGTTATCCGAGCGACCCTCAACTGGCCCTTCAACGTTTGATGTATCGCGTGGAATCCGATGAACGCAGCGTGCTGTTGGCCTCAGACGAAGCCCTTGCCAGCATGGCAATGCTGCGCTCGCTAGCCCCCAATAACTCGATCGACTCCCTGCGCCCGGGTAGCAATCGAGCCTGGATGGAGTACATGCTCAGCGTCTCTCCCATTTTGGGCGAAGAATATTGCTGGGCATCCCTCGATCTAAATCCGGGCAACTTGGATATGTGGATCGGGCTGAGCTATGCCCTCCAAACCCAGGGGCGCATCAGCGAGACTCGAACATTGGTTGCGGACCTGCTGAAGATTTCAGACGACCCGGAATTGCACTATCGACTGGCTTCCCTGCTAGCCCTGGAAGGTGAGTCCGCCAAAATTGTGAATACACACCTGCAGCGTGGCGACAAGCTGTCAGGCGCTAAATCCGCGTCCCCGCGCAATCGCTTCACAAAGGCCCAAACCACCCTGCTCCATGGTGCCCGAGGTTTGGATACCGTCGTCCGCGACCTCGGCGCACTATGGCCAGACCGGGACCAGTTCTCCCGTGAGGTGCCGCCCTTAGACTTGGGTCGGGTCTACTTGACCGCTCTTATCCTGCGGCACCAAGCAAAAGATTTGCAAACCGTGGAGAGGGTCACCGAGGACCTACTGCAATACATCGACCAGGATCCCTACTCCGAAGATCTCATCCGTTCATTCCGAGCCGTAGCCCACTCCATCGAATCGCGGCTACTGGTGAAAGCGAAAGAGTAGCCGCCAGCGTAGCCGACGACTCAGGACTCACTAGGGGAACCGGAGAACGCGCTGGCGTGCCCATGGGCCTCAAGGACTCGCTGCATCGTGGAGAAATTTCCAATCTGGATAAGCTTGTCCAAACGGTCCAAGGTTTTGTCCAGGTTCAGATAATGGCGAAAGCGGCTGCTCGCGCTGGCCGCATAGCGCGGTTGTTCAGGATCGAATTCCCATGGGTGTAAGTAGGTGGCAGTCGGGCGTCCCATAGCTTCCAAGCGACGAATGAATCGTCGGTGAATCCAACCCGGAAGCAAGCGGAAATAGCCCCCTCCCCCAACGGGCCAATTGCGGCCCATGAGCGGGTAGGTCGCCACCGGGAATTCGATGATGCTACCCGCGCCATTCGGCGCGGAAACCTGTGAGATACCCGGTTCGAAATCCGGTACGCCGTAGGTGGGATGGCGCACGGGGTGCACGCTGGAGTCATACACATAGCCGCGCTCCACCAGCACATCGAACGCCCACCAAGTCTCGCGCGTGATCGTGAAAGTCGAAGCTCGAAACCCGACCGGACGCGGAGCCCCAGCCGCCATCAGAGCTTCTTCGGTACGTTCCAGATCCCGATTGAAAGACTCGGGATCCATGGCGGAAACGAACAGGTGTTCATAACCATGGCTGGCGATCTCGTGTCCGGCGTCCACGCAGCGCGCAACCAATTCAGGGTGCTGCTCAGCGATCCAGCCCAGGAAGAACATGGTGGCCTTCACGTTGTGCTTGTCCAAGAGCTGCAATATATCTTCCATGCCCACCATCAAGCGGGATGGGATGTTCTGCCAATCTTCGCGGGATACGAAGGGCCGCAGGTTGGCCACCTGGAAGTACTCCTCCACATCGAAGGAGAGCGCGTGTTTGGGATTGGAGGAATTCATGGCGACTTGGGATATAAATCGGTTAGCTGGCCAACTGGTCGACGCCATGCCGGCGACGCCAATGCTCGAGCACAATCAGGCTCCATAAGAATTGGGAGTAGTCGCGCCCACCTCCACAGTGTTCCTTGAAACGTTTGCGCAACACATCCACACGGAACCAATCCGCGGGCAAGGACTCTATGGCCTCTTCCGTCACCTGCTTCAAGGGTCCTCGAATCCAGGGCCCGATGGGCGTATCAAAGCCCTTCTTGCGCCCATCAAGGATGTCTCCATGCAGCCTGCCGCGCAGGCTTTCGCGCAATCGGTGCTTGCCCCTGGCGCCCTGAATTTTCTCCGACGCTGGCAGGTTTACAAAGCGCTCCACAAAACGGTGGTCCAGCAAAGGCACGCGAACTTCGAGCGAATTCGCCATCGATGCGCGATCGACCTTGGTCAGCATCTTGTCGGGCAGGTTGGTGTGGATGTCACCGTATTGGGCCCGGTACAGTGGGCAGTCCACATTCGGCCGGCGGTAAAGTTCCTCAAAGGCGTCGAACGGGTCGTAGGCCCCCAAGTGCTTTACAACATCGGGCGCCATGACTTCGATCACCTGTTCGCGCGTCATGGGACTCACGCTGCGCCAGTAAGCTAGGGCGGGGTCGGACCCCACATTGCTGAGGAACGTCTTGGCGCGCAAGAAGCGCGGGGCCCAGTCCATTTTCGGATAGACCGAACCGGCAGCCGCCATCATGGCTCGACCTGGAGCGCCTATGCGGGCCCTCAGGCGGTTCTCTGCGAGATCGTGGATGTAACGCCGGTAGCCGGCAAAAGTCTCATCTCCCCCGTCGCCAGACAACACCACTGTCATGTGGCGTCGGGCCATCTGGGAAACCAGGAACGTGGGTACGGTCGAGGTGTCCGCCATGGGCTCGTCGTAGAACCAAGGCAAAGTCTCAATGGCCAACTTCGGGTCAGGATGCAACGTTTCGATGTGGTGAACGGCACCCAATCGCTCTGCAGTGAGTTTGGCCAAATCGACCTCATCATGGGTCTTCTCCTCGAACCCCACCGTGCAAATGATCGGTGGCGCACTCTGGGTGCGGGCCATGGAATCCACGACCGCATTACTATCGATACCACCTGACAAAAACGCACCCAAAGGAACCTCGGACACCAAGCGGTCATCGACCACCCGGTCCACCCATTCCAGGACTTCCTGAGAATCTGCGGGATCGCGTAGCTCGTCCAGGGGCAAGTCCCAGTATCGCCGGGTGCTCACGCCTCGCTCGGGACTCCAGCGTAGAACGTGTCCGGGCAGCAGGCGCTGCATGCCCACAAACGCCGCGTGCTGTCCCGTGTGGTATCCCTGGACTAAATAGTCCATCAGCCCTTCGGCCCGCATCTCCCGACGGAACTGACCGCTTTCAAGCAACGCTTTGGCCTCGCTTCCGAAGTAGAGCCCCTGCTGTGTTTCGCCCCAATACAAAGGCTTGATGCCCAAGCGATCGCGCCCCAGCATTAGCTTCGGATTCTTGGGTTCACGCAAATCGATTACCGCAAAGGCGAACATGCCGATCAGGTCATGGACCAAGTCTTCCCCTTTCTCCATGTACAAGTGCAGGATGGTCTCGATGTCCGAGCCACTGTGGAAGACCGCGCCGCGTTCGGTCAACCCCGCGCGCAGCTCTTGAAAGTTGTAGATCTCCCCGTTGCCGACCACAGCAACCGGTTGGGTCGCATGTTGAATCGGTTGGTGTCCGCCCTTGACATCGATGATCGAAAGGCGTCGAAAGCCCAGAGCCATTGGGCCCAGCTCTACAAAGCCTTCATCGTCCGGCCCCCGGTGTTCCAGGGTGCGGGTCATGCGCGTCAATAGCCCCATGTCCGGACGAGCGCCAGAATCTTTTAGAGCAAAGCCAGTGAATCCGCACATGTGAATCGTTGGGAATGGGTTTGGGGTTAGCTGCGGCGACCGCGGCCTTCGAGTGCTACACGACGGAAACGGGGAGTCTGCTTTACGGGCATGGGAGGCGCCAGCCAACCTTCCGACCCCTCACCACCATCGCCACCTGGTAGGCGCTTTGAACTGGCTTCGTCCTCATCCATCTGTCGGCGCGCCACCACCCCAAAAACGATAACCACCGCAAAAAGGTGATACACCAAGTCGAATGCCGCACGATTTAGGAAAATACTTCCGAGCATGAAGGTCGCTAAAGACACCTCAAACATAGAGCAGTAGGAGAGGATCCAACTATCCACATATAGCTTCTTAGCCCTCCATCGGACCCGCCAACAATCGATGAAAGTCCCTGCCATCAGGGCCAAGTAGATCAGGAATGCGGGCGTACCACCCTCGGCCCAGATCTGAAGATAACTATTGTGGGCCACCAAGGCGTCGTGCCCACTCTGCTGACCCAGAGTCGGATTGGGCTCGAACGCCAAGTGGTTGATTGCGAAACGGTTGAAGCCCACGCCATAAAGCGGGTGCGCATCGATCATGCGGAAAGCCACTTTCCAAGCTCGAATCCGGCCCATAGCAGACCCGTCCTCCTCGTAGCTTTGAATGGTACCCAAGCGTTCTTTGTATTCCTCCGGCGCCATAGCCACCACGACCACAACCGCAAACAAGCCGAGAATGACACCAATCAGGCGGTTCCGTGAACGCCAGATGATCAGCGCGCCCATGAATGCTAGCGAGAGAGTTCCACCCCGAGAGCGTGTTGAGATGACCGTCAAGGCGCATAGCGGCACCATGAATTTGAGGATTCGCACCAAAGTCGGATTGGTTTCCGACTGGGCTAAGTAATAAATCCAGGGGATGATCATCGCCACGGCTAGGGCGAAGTCGTTGTTGTCCCTGATCATGCCGCCGGGTCCGTGTGAAATGAACAGGTTGCCCATCTTGATCGTTGCGAACAGCCCATTCTTGGTTCCATGGAAACCAAGGCTCAATGCGATCACCCACACCAGGATCCTCAAGTGACTCCGGGTTCGCACAACCGCCGTGGTGAAGATCGCAATTCCTATGATCTTGACGAATTCCTGGTATGCCGCGAAGTCGACCCTCGGCCCACCTTGCGCAAAAAACAGCCCCACCCCCACGTGCAGCACCATCAAGACCAAAAGCAAGACCCGCACGTTGAGCACTGGCATCTTGCGGTTTGAATCCGCCATGTACCCCGCCACGGAAATGACCGCGAGGTACATAGACCAGCGTTGCGCTTGCGCGAAGCCCCATGCCAAATCCTGAAGGCGCATGTACGCCAGCAAGGAAAACATCAGGATGCCCAGGAAGGGCTTCCTGAAGCTCAACGGCATGGACCCCAGGATAAAAAGGGCAACAATTAGGTCGCGCATCGGAGTCCTTTTTTAGGTGCTCGTGACCGGTTTCCCGATCAGCCAAGCACCTCCCGCAGACGGTCGATCGATTCCACCACCGAGGCCTTAAGCAGGTGAGGATGTAGCGCCCAAGCCCAAAGGGTGAACCCTATCACACTCATTGTCAGCACAAGACAAAGGCTCGCAACCAACTTCTGCACGCGCTTGACGTGCCGCTGGCGACGGGTTTCGATGCGGTTGATCGCGCCCAACACGGGAATGTCCATGGCACGTGCGATGTCATTGATACTGCGGAAACAGTTCTTGGAGAACTCCATAAGAACGGCCAAGCCCAACCCCGCACCGAGTCCGAGCACCACCGAGAAGATGGAGATCAGCCAGGCGTTGGGTTCGATGGGCTTTTTAGATGCTGTGACTTTTTCAAGGTCGTCAAACGGGTTTCCCTGGGGCCCCGCCTGACTGTTCAGCTTGTTGGTCACCCCGAGCAAGGAGATCGAGACGGACTTCAGCTCGGCCTGCACGCGGCTCATGTCCGATTCGCGCAGGCTGATTTGGTTGTAGACCAACTGTAGGCTACTGGACATTTTCTCCGCTTCGGTGAGCTTGTCTTCGGTTGCGGCGATGCCCACGGCCTGGCGCCGCAACTGATCTTCACCGATTGCGATGTTGTCTTGCGCCGCCTGCTTTTTGGTGTTGACCAGCCCGTATTGGTAGTTGTCCTTGTCGGGAGCCACGCCCATCGCTTGGCTGATCTTGCGCTGTATAGTCGAGATCTTTGCCTGAGCCCGCTTGTAGCCAGAGTGGCTACGACGATATCCACCTGCATCCCGTGCGGCCAAGGCGGCATCCAGTTGCTTGCGCAGACCTATCAGTTGCGCGTTCCCTGACTCCTGGGATTCACTGCCAGGGGCAGGAACCATGTCCGGCATGCGTTTCTCCGCGGCCTTCAAGCGTTCCAAAGTGACTTCGTAGTCTTCAAGAATCGTGCGATCATTGTCCAGACGCTGTTGAAGGCGGTAAACCTCCGCAAACGCGGGGATCTGGTAGGCCTGATTACCTGACCGACCAGCACTCGTCTTGGGAGGGATTCGGTTGTCCCTGTAGAGGCGCAGAAGATTGGCTGCATAGTCCTTCTTCTCCTTCTCCAAATCCGCACGCTGCTCGATCAGCTGATCGCGCTCATCGGTTAGGTGCCTCACATTTTTCTCGAGGACCTCGTGCTGCCATTGCCGCACCAATTCGAGCAAGAACTGCTCCGCGAGATCCGCCTGCGTATGCGAAAAACTAATTTTCACCAACTGCTGCCGAACATCCTGTTCCATGGCAGGAAT
>JBLFXY010000185.1:0-8065 GCA_047611645.1 Glaciecola sp. | reverse complement strand
GACGTGCACCGGCATTTTCATGGCGGTGTGGGCAGCCAGCTCCGGCATACTCAGCTCTACCAACTGGCGTGTCCCCGCATCGATGCTTTTTCCACCGATCTCAAAATTATTTCGTTTAGCCACTAGCCCTTCCCCTTGGTCTTGGTCCTAGTTTCCGGCTTGGAGCCATCAGACAAACGCTTCTCGATAAACTCGATATGCATTCCAGCGATGTCCAATCCAGTGGCTCCTTCGATGCCCTCCAAGCCAGGCGAAGAGTTGACTTCCATGACCACGGGCCCGCGCTCGGCGCGTAGCAAATCGACACCGGCCACATTGAGCCCCATGATCTTTGCGGCATTCACCGCTGTAGTGCGTTCTTCGGGGGTCAGCTTGACAATGGATGCCGAGCCGCCCCGGTGCAGGTTCGATCGGAATTCGCCCTCCGCTCCTTGACGCTTCATGGCCGCAACCACGCGGCCCCCGATCACCAGGCATCGAATGTCGGCACCGCCCGCTTCCTTAATGAACTCCTGAACCAGAATGTTGGCTTCCAGGCCCAGGAAGGCTTCAATTACGCTCTCCGCGGCTTTGGTCGTTTCGGCAAGCACTACGCCGATGCCTTGAGTGCCCTCTAGAAGTTTGATGACCAAAGGAGCGCCGCCGACCATCTTTATCAGGTCTTTGATATCGCCGGGTTTGCGAGCGAATCCGGTCACGGGCATTCCGATACCCTTGCGCGACAGCAATTGCAGGGACCGGAGTTTGTCTCGCGACCTAGCGATGGCTACGGATTCGTTTAGAGGAAAGGTTCCCATGACTTCGAACTGTCGCAAGGCGGCCGTTCCGTAGAATGTGATCGAGGCCCCAATGCGCGGAATAATCGCATCGTAGTAGGGCAGCTGCTCGCCGTTGTAGTGGACGGAAGGCTTACTGGTCGCGACATTCATGTAACAACGAATAGCATCCAAAATCCTGACCTCGTGTCCACGAGCCTGGGCAGCTTCGACCAAGCGTCGCGTGGAATACAATTTGGGGTTTCGGGATAGAATCGCAATTTTCATAACAGTTCCTTTGGGTGCTAGTGCGGCTGGATTGAATGGGGGGGATGAAAAGACGGGAAGCAGCTTACTCCAACCGCGCTTGGGGTTATATTGCAAAGCCATCCCTTGGGAGATCACAGTGCCTTGCATACTCTCTTGGTGTGGGCTGTGTTCGCAACCCCGAATCTGCGGCTGAATTGGGGGTCGGTGGCGGGATAGCTGCCCGGGGACCTCGTGGGTGTACGCGAGTTCCGGTGCCTGACGGGGGACTTGCGGGACCATCGGGTCTGTTGATCCTCTAGAATGGTGTAGGGGGCCGGCATACTTCAAACGTGCGGGGTAGGTAGGAGACAAACAATAGGTGCATTGCTTGGTAAGGGTTTTGTTGCCCCGCCAAGGGGTGTAACCCACGTGCACATCAGGGCGTTACCGCGTCGACTCCCGCCATTGTGCCATTTTAGAAGATGGCGCTGGTTGCTCTAGGGCGTGTCGGCTCTGTTGAGAAAGTCGATAAAAATTAACGGTCCTGGGGCGCGGTCAGCATGTCAAAAGGGTGCGTCAGCCAAGGCGACACCGAAAGCCCGCTCTCGCGTCCCGCCTCGTACAGGGCCCTCAATTCTTTCACGCCATAGTCCACATTGCCGTCTGGCGCGAGATCCACAGGAGACGCCGCCAGGAGGAACTCCAGGTCATTCTGCTGGCACAGCTCATGGATGCGAAGTAAGTCCCCGAGCGCCATCGAGTTTGTAGCGATCGTGACCGAGCGTAGACCTATCGAGGTCAGATCTGCGGGTGTGTACGACCAGGTTGCACGCGGCACCCCGTTACGCAAAACATAGACCCGAGATCGGTGGAACTCCGCCGATAAATCCAGAGTGTCGCGCAGTTCACGCAGGTCCGTCAGCAGGCCGACCGTGAACACCTGGGATGCGACGCCGCCGTCCATGTGCATTTCACCGTAGGTTGCGGCATCGACTTCCACCTCGAAAAAGACGGGGGGATAGGCGAGCGGAATTGAAGCCGACGCCAGCATGATTTTCCGAAACAATTCGAGAGCCCCTGGATTTTTGCTGGATGCGATTTTACCCATGTCCCAAACGACAGCTCGACCCACGTCAAGATTGGTCGTTAGCATGAAAAGGCGTCGACCGCTTTGGTGCTCGGTAGCAATCTTCCGTAGCACCTGCTCATCGATGGCCCCGGCGATGAGCTTGCGCAATGCGCGCACATCGTAGAGGGCATTACTCGGTAGGATTCTCCAGAAGGGCAGGAGCTTGAACATTTTTTTGGAGGAACTCGAGGTGTACAGGCCCTTGAGAACCTCGTCATATTCAGAACCCAGAAAAGCAAAAGGCGCAATCAAGGACCCCGTGCTCACCCCCGTCACCAAATCAAACCGAGGCCGTTCCCCCGTTTGTGTCCACCCTTTCAAAAAGCCCGCCGCGAACGCTCCGTTCGGGCCGCCACCTGAAAGTGCGAGTATGCTGATCGGCTCCAATTCCAACCCGGCCAAACCACCGTTCAAGCGATACTTGCCTGCCTCGAGCATGCTCTCTCGAAAAACGGGACTGAACTCCATGGCAAATCCCCGGATGCCCGGAAAACCAGGAACCTGGGCTTGATCGACCAATGCCATCGGAACAGGTTCTAAAGTTCGGGGCGTAGTGCAAGCCATCATGCCTGGAACGAGTAGCAGCAAGCACGCGCCGAGCAGACCCGACGGAACGAATTGAATGGGATAGGAGAAGTACTTCACGTGCCCATCCTACACCGACCCAGCCGAGGGCCCGTGTAGGTGAGCTATCAAAAAAAACGTAAGCGGGCAGCCAGTACTTTTTGACTCTGGATTCTGTCAGCGGTTCTGAGCTCGTTGAATCGATAACCGGCACTTCTCAAGCGTGACTTGCTCGATTTGTTTCGCTCTGGAACAGCGAAGTGCCGGGGATAAGGTAGCTATTTTTTTTTGGAACGCGGTTTGTCTGAGCTCTTTTCGATCATGAGCGTTTTGGTTCCTTTTATGCGCCGACCGCCGATGAAGGAGGTGCCTGGATCAACGACGCAGCGCTTTCGCATCGCTTGTCTGCCGAGCAGCATGCGGAAACCCATAACATCACGCCGTGTCAGAGTGAGCTCCACCGTCCAGCTTTCACCGAGCAACTCGAGCGTGGTGGCGATAACGGTTCGTACTTCAGAGTGACCACTCGATGGGAGCACACGACGTTTGTCCACGACCAGCGCCTCACATTCGACCGTAAACTTCGCATTCTTCTGTTCCGGATGCACCTTGAATCGCACGTAGGTTTTTTTTCCGCGCTTAAACTCTTCAATATCAAGAGCATGCAGGGAGGAAGTCCTCGCACCGGTATCCACCTTAGCCTTAAGGGTCTCAATGCCCAAGTCGGGCAAGCCAACCCATTCTCGCCATCCGATGGTTACGAGATCTTCGTCGTGTTTTGCACTCATTTGGTTTGCATGATAAAGGGCTTTGACATGGGCGGAGCCTAAGTCCGCTCCAGCCATTTGGCAATGCAATTCGACCTGGGTTGCCTAGCTACCGAGTTTTGCACTCGAGGATATAGGAGCTATCACGAGCAGGCATTCCTATAAGGAGAAGGGGGAGGCGCTGCAAGCGGAGCCACCTCCCGGTTGTTGATGGAGGCAAGAGCCGCGGGCCGGTTAGACCTTGGCCTTCTACTACAGACCGGCTTTGACGGGCAAGTCCCGAGTGAACGAGGGCAGCGATATACCGTGCGGAGTATGGGGACCGCACACTCTCCCCGAGGCCTGTTAAAATGGTGCCGCTCTTGGGGATTGGTGAAGCGCTTAGGGGTTGCGTAGGTTTTCTGGAACGACAAGGGAGGAGGCGCCGCAAGCGGTGCTTCCTCCCTTTTGATATTCGACCTGGGGCCGTTTTGATTTAGACCTTGGCCTTTTTCTTCTGGCCAGCCTTGACGGGCAGATCACCCAGGGCGGCGAGGATGCCGTCCATCGAAGCTTTGGCGTCGCCGAAGAGCATTTGGGTGTTCTCCTTGAAGAACAGCGGATTCTGGACACCGGCGTAGCCGGTGGCCATGGAGCGTTTGCTGACGATGACGTGCTTGGACTTCCAGACTTCTAGGACCGGCATGCCTGCGATGGGGCTGTCGGGTTCGTCGAGGGCGGAGGGGTTCACGATGTCGTTGGCGCCGATGACGATGACCACGTCGACCTCGGGTAGCTCGTCGTTTATCTCGTCCATCTCCAGGACGATGTCGTAGGGGACTTTGGCTTCGGCCAGCAGCACGTTCATGTGGCCGGGCATACGACCGGCGACGGGGTGGATGGCGAAGTGGAAGTTCTTGCCGGCGGCGCGCAGGCGGCGCGCCAGTTCGGCGACCGGGTGCTGGGCGTGGGAGACGGCCATGCCATAGCCGGGCACGACCACGATCGACTTGGATTCGCGAATCAGCGCCGCGGTTTCCTCGGGCGTGATGGCTTGGGCCTCGCCCTGATCGACGGTTTCGCCGCTTGAGGAGCTCGAGGTCGTGGTGCCGAAGCCGCCCATGATGACCGAGAGGAACTTACGGTTCATGGCATCGCACATGATGATCGAGAGGATGGCTCCACTCGAACCCACCAGAGCACCGGTGATGATCAACAGGTTGTTGGCCAGCATGAAACCGATGGCGGAGGCCGCCCAACCGGAATAGCTGTTGAGCATGGAGATCACTACGGGCATGTCCGCGCCGCCGATGGCCATGACCATGTGCACGCCGAAGGCGAGCGCCAGCACGGTCATGCCGAGCAGGGGCCACATGCCGGCGGACATGGTTTCGGCACCGACGAAGAGCACGCCGAGCCAGATGCAAAGGCCGAGAATGGCCAGGTTCATGAAGTGACGACCGGGCAAGGTCAGGGCCGCACTATTGATGCGCCCATCCAACTTGCCGAAGGCGATCACGGAACCGGTGAAGGTCACCGCGCCGATCAACACGCCGAGATAGATCTCGATCATGTGCACTGTGCGCTCGGCTCCGGCCAGTTCATGGGCAGGCCCAATGAAGCTGGAGAATCCGATCAGTACGGCGGCCAAGCCGACGAAGCTGTGCAGGATGGCGACCAACTGCGGCATGGAGGTCATCTCCACCCGTTTGGCCAGCACCATTCCGATGGCGCCACCGACGACCATCATTCCGATGGCCAGGTAGGAGCCGTCGACTTGGGCGTTGAAGTAGGTGGCTAGGATGGCGAGCGCCATGCCGGCCATTCCGAAGGTCGCGCCGCGACGGGCGCTCTCCTGGTTGCTCAAGCCTCCGAGGCTGAGCAGGAACAAGATTCCGGCCACCAGGTAGGCGGCTCCGATGGGGCCGCTCCAGTCGCGGGCGGTCTCCAGCGCGTTACCGATGATGGGCTCTTCTAGGAGAGCTAGTAGTGAAGTGAGTTGCATGGCTTAATTCCTCTTAGCGTTGGAACATGCGCAGCATGCGCCGGGTGACGAGGAAGCCTCCCACGACATTGATGGTGGCCATCAATATTGCGAAAGCGGCCAACCCAATGGCCCAATTAGAAGTGGAACCCATCTGGATCATCGCGCCGAGCACGATGATGCCGCTGATGGCATTGGTCACGCTCATCAAGGGCGTGTGCAGCGCGGGGGTCACGTTCCAGACCACCTGCCACCCGAGGAAGCAGGCTAGGACGAAGACCACCAGTTGGGACATGAACGCGGCCGGGGCCACGGTGCCGATGGCCAGGATACCGGCCGAGACGACGACCACGCCGATCACGGACTTGGTGCCCTTGCTCAGTTGTTTCTTGGGCTTCGCAGCGGGTGCTGGAGCGGTCTCCGCAGCGGGCTTGGGCGCCGCGGTGAGCCGCGGGGCCGGGGGCGGCCAGGTAATGTTGCCGTGCTCGATGACGGTGGCGCCGCGGATGACCTCGTCGGTCATGTCGACCACGATTTGACCATCCTTGTCGGGGGTCAGCTCGCGCATCAGGTTGCACAGGTTGTTCGAGTAGAGCTGGCTGGATTGCGCGGCCATCCACGAGGGGAAGTCCGAGTAGCCGACGATGGTGACGCCGTGGGCTTTGACCACTTCGCCAGGCACGGTGCATTCGCAGTTGCCGCCTTGTTCGGCCGCCAGGTCCACGACCACGCCGCCGGGTTTCATGGCCTTGACCATTTCCTCGGTGATGAGCTTGGGCGCCGGCTTGCCGGGGATCAGAGCGGTGGTGATGATGATGTCGACTTCATGGGCTTGCTCCAGGAAGAGCGCCATCTCCGCGTCGATGAACTCCTTGCTCATCGTCTTGGCGTAGCCGCCTTGACCGCTGCCGTCCTCTTCGAACTCGAGCTCGAGGAACTCGGCGCTCATACTCTCGACTTGTTCCTTGACGACAGGGCGCGTGTCGAAGGCGCGCACGATGGCGCCCATTCCGACCGCGGTGCCGATGGCAGCGAGGCCAGCGACGCCGGCGCCGATGACCATGACCTTGGCCGGCGGGACTTTACCCGCGGCGGTGATTTGGCCGGTGAAGAAGCGGCCGAAGTGCTGGCTGGCTTCGATCACCGCGCGGTAGCCCGCGATGTTTGCCATGGTGGACAGGGCGTCGAAGTTCTGGGCGCGCGAGATGCGCGGGATGGAATCCATCGCCAGAACGGTGCTACCCGTCTTCGCCATGCGCGCCATGAGGTCTTCGTTCTGGGCGGGCCAGATGAAGCCGATCATGGTCTGGTTGGGCAGTAGGCGGTCGGCCTCGTGCATGCCAGCCGAGGCGTCCTCGCAGGGCGCGCTCACCTTCAGAATGATGCGTGCTTCACTCCAGACTTCCTTGGGACTGGGAGCGATGGTCGCTCCCTGGGCTTTGTAGTCTGCGTCAGCGAAGTTGGCGCCTATACCGGCGCCGGTTTCTACCAGAACGTCGTAGCCAAGCTTTTTCAGCTTGGTCACGCCTTCAGGACTGATCGCGACTCGTTTTTCCCCGGAGCCGATCTCCTTGGGTACACCGACTAGCATCGTGTTTGCCTTGTGATTGTGGGTCTCCGAGGGGAAGCACTGGCCGGGCCACTGTGCTTCCAGAAACGTACGTTCCGGCCACCTCAGGCCCAGATCCTAGGGTCTAGGCCCCCCCGGGTCTAGCGCGAGGGCCTTGTCCATCGCCATGGGGCTGTTTTAGGCAGGCTTGGTCGCAAAAGAGGGTATGGAGTCCAGTCGTTCGAGGGGGGCTAGCCGGAGGGCGCGGAATACATCCCCATTCCGTCTGAAAAACACGTGGGAGCTGAGCAGGATGTCCTTCTGGTCCTTTGGATCGAGAACCGGGTCCATCAACCCCTCGAAAACCTGTACGTGCTCCTGCTCGAGGGCCCGAGCCTGGTGAGATCGGTGAGCGCCGGGGCTGGAAGGTTGAGTTTGCTTCCGAAGCTAATCGCTGCCTGGGAAGCGATCAGCGTGCTGGTTCCTTCCAGCACATGAAGCATGCCGAAGAAGGCCATCGGATTGCCACGCTGGGTCAGATCGTAGGCATTGGCCACCATCAGCTCGCAAGCCAGCCCAGCAACCGATCGATATGGGAATTGAGTATTGGAAGGCCGTGGCCTTGTTCGAATTAGAGGAACTCGAAAAGGCGGAAAAGCAATCCGCAAGGCCTGTTCAGGAGACGCCTACCCTCCCCGGTATTGGTTATGGCTCGGTCAGGATTTGTTTGAATCGGGCGGGCAGAGGGTGGGGTGTATCCAGGCCGAGGCACGTGCAAGTTTTGGCTATCGATACATCCATTCAAAAGTTGAGACAGGAGTTCTATCTCGATCCGACGCCCTTGAACGTGCGGGATAAGTGGCGCGATTGCGCTTGACGAACGGCGACCTCATGCGGGCTACGACGGCTTGCAACGTATTGCATGGCGGGGCGCGCTACCAAAACGATGCGGAAGTTGAAGCCCGGGCCAGGCGGGGTTCGCTGGGGATCCAGCTAGTCCGGTGAGAGAGAGCTAGGCGTGTGTCGGGCATGGAGGATTTCGCCAGAAACCGCCCCTCCATTCCGGCACTGCGTTGGATCTCCCCCCCT
>JBLFXY010000184.1:0-8067 GCA_047611645.1 Glaciecola sp. | reverse complement strand
CCTGCTCGTGCACCCCTATCCGCCCATCAAGCGCTACGCAGCAACTACCGCACGCGCCCAAATCGAAGAATTGATCCTGCGCAAAGAGGTTTCCCACGAATTGGCCCTGTTGGTGGGCGACCTGAACACCACCCCATGGTCCCACACTAGCAGACGATTGAACACCACGACCCTGCGCCCCGCGCGCTTGGGTTTCGGAGTATTGTCCACCTGGCCCGCCAAACTCCCGGCACCTTTCCGGATCCCCATCGACACGATCCTCGCCGGGCCGCGTTGGTCTGTGCAGGACCTGCGCGTGGGTCCGGACTTTGGCAGCGATCACCTGCCGCTCGTAGCACACCTCACGCCCCTTCTCCCATCTAGCGATCGAACAACAGGGACCTCGCGGTGAAGGAGGTTCAAGTTCGAGGCGGAGCTTCCCTACGCCATGCGGGTATGGCTTCGTAACCGGCCTTTTCCAGCAACGGTGGGTATACGGCGCGCAGCTACCGATTACTTCAACCAGGCGTCGAGACGACCGCCGAGGCCTTCGCGCTGGGCGCTCGCACCCGCCAGGTTGCTATCGTCCCGCGTGCTAGTGGGATCCTTCTCAATGTAGCTGAGGGTCTCTTGCCCATCCGCTTGACGAATCAAGCGCCAACGGGTGCTGCGAATCCAACCGGCACCGGCAGGGGTTTTAGCCAACACGAAACCACGCCATACCAGCGGTTTCTTTTGCAGGATGCGAGCGAAGCTGGCGCCCTCATTGTCGTTGTGAATCGTGCCCTCGGGCAGCAGCCCACACAGGTCCAGCAGGGTCATGCCCACGTCGGCTAGGGAGACGACTTGGGTGTGGACCTGATTCTCGGGCAGGGTACCGGGCATGGAAAAGACCAAGGGAACGTGCAGTTGTTCCTCGGTCAGTGTTTCGGGTTGTCCGCTTGCGGGCACCTGGGTCCAAACCGATAGAAGCGGCCTATCCAATACCTGCGGATCCTTTGGAACCGAGACCTCTTTGATGTAAGGAAGCGAGTTCTTCGACAAATCCCAGTACTCCCAATCACCCATCGCTTGGCCGCTCAAATAATGAGCCACGGCATCCTGCGCCATAGCTTGCTCACGAATGGAACGAGTCTTCACGCGGGCGATCCGCGGAAATTCGGACTCTTCCGCCAAGAAGTCACGCAGGTCGGATAACCCGACAACGCGCGACGAGTAACCACCGCTGGCAAACGCTTGAAAGAGTGGCGATCCTACGGGCTCAGCCACTCCCTCACGGACATTGGCGTCCGCTTGCCCAAGCGAGTACAAATCCGCTTCGGCAACGCGGGGTGCGGGGAAGCGAGCATAGCCTGCGCTGAACTGAACCCCGCTGGGTATGAGCCCCGAGCCGACCTCGGAAGCGGGATCCGGCTGCCCCTCTGGACCGATGCGTTGCATCACAAACAAAATCACATCAGGGGCGCCGCCTTCCAGCGCCCCCGTTTTGTTTACAGGTTTGAAGTCCTTGGTATCTCCGCCACAGGAGCTGATCGCAAGGACCAGTACCGCGCTCAAAAGCCACAGGAATATCAACCTCATCCGCATGGGATTCTTAAGCTCCGACCAGGGAACTCAGGGCGTCGGAGGTGCGCGAAAGCGCTTGGGCCACTTCCTCCTCTTTGACCACGAGCGGCATGCGGAAGCGGATCGCTTGGGGGCCGGAGGCCAGCACGAGCAATTCCTTCTCCGCCATCTTGGAGATCATCGTATTGCGCGTTTCCGGGCTGTCCAAGGTGAACGCCACCAGAGAACCGACGCCACGCACGTTTTCGATGATGCCTTTTTCGCGGCCGATGGCACGCAGGCCATCGACCATTTGGTTTCCGCGATCCACGGTGTTCCCTGCCAGGTTTTCGCCCAGGATGATATCGATGAACTTCTTGGCGCGCACCATGTCGACCAGGTTGCCACCCCAGGTGGAGTTGATACGGCTGCCATGGTGGAACACGTTGTCCGGGACCTCGTCCACGCGGGGACCCGCGTAAAGGCCACAGACCTGGGTCTTTTTACCGAAGCAAACGATGTCGGGCTTAACGCCTTTGGTCTGCCACAACCACGGCTCACCGGATCCGAAGAAGCCCGTTTGGACCTCGTCGAAAATTAGGAGCGCTTCGCCTTCGTCAGAGAACTCGCGTAGCTTCTGGAAGAACTCCTTGCGGAAGTGAACGTCGCCACCCTCGCCCTGCATGGGCTCGATAAGGATACCGGCGATGCGGCCCTTGTACTTCTTGAAGGCGGCCTCGATCTCTTCGAAACAGCGCGCTTCTTCGGCAGCAATGTCATTGATCACGTTGCCGTCCAGGTCAAAGATTTGCCCCGGGTTGTACACGCGCGGCCAATCGAATTTAGGGAACAGGGCGACCTTGTCGTGCACCGTGTTGGTCACGCTCATGGTGTAACCGCTGCGCCCGTGGAAGGCTGCGTTGAAGTGCAAGATGACCAGGTCATTGCCGTCGTTGCAGTTGTCCACGCCAACCTTGTGGGCCTTCCAATCGAAAGCCACCTTCATGGCGTTCTCGACGGCCAGGGAGCCGCCCTGAACGAAGAAGTGATACGGGAACCCTTCGGGCGTCACGCGGGTCGCAAAGGCTTCGACGAAGTCGGCCATTTGCGTGGTGTACAGGTCGGAGTTGGCGGGGTTGTTGCTTCCGGCCAAGACGATCTCCTTCTGGAAACTCTCCTCCAGCATGGCGGGGTGGTTGTAACCCACGGGCCAGCTGGCAAAACAGGTGAAGAAGTCCAGGTAGCGCTTGTTCTCACGCGAATCGTGGATCCATGAACCTTGGGATTTCTCTAGGTCCATGACGAAGGGATACCCATCGGCGAGCATGTGGCGGCCGAGGACGTCGTGTACGTTGTTGGGGTTGGTCATAAGTATTGGAGCTGTTGTGCGTTGTTGCTTACTGCAGGGATCGCGAAGACTTTGGAACCGGACCGCTGCGGGTCAACGGATTCCACCTTTGTACGGCGCCTCGTAGGGACCCAGATCTCCACGGCTCAACAGTAGGGTTGGCGTATTCCCTGGAGCCTTCGACAGACCTGAACCAGGCCTGACATTGGTGAATATCTGGCGCGTGAGCGTACCATTCTGCCCCTTGCCAGTCGACCCCAGGGCCTCATGGACGAGGGTTGCACCCTCACCCAGCGCCCGTGCGCGAATCTGCTCGAACTCCGCTTTAGAGGCCCTATTCAGCGCTGGCACCGTGGGATCCAGCAGGCCCTCGTTTTCGACCGCGTTCAAAAGCCATTCGGTAGCCACAGAAAAAAGACTCGCTGGAAGAATCAACTGCCCCACAGCTCCGTTTAGGTACCCGCCAAGGGCACCTTGGCTCCCAAGCGACTCAAAAAGTGCCTGCTCGAGAACCGACCTCCAATTTTCGCCGGCTTGCAGCATGGGTTTCTCCAAATTGCGACACGAACTGGTCAACGTGGTGAACTCCAGATGCGGGTTTCCTTCCGTGGGTTGCACGCCGAATCCAAAAACCAAGTCCACGGCGGGTGGGGCTTCGTGCAGAACCGCCGCCTGGGATACGAGATTTGACCACCGCTCGCGATCCGCTTCGGGGGCCACCACTTGCACTTCGGGAAACACTCCGGACTCGAACAAAGCTGCCACGGTTGCGCTGCGCTGGTCCCAAAGAATGCAGAGTCCCGAGAGGTCCGTGCCCACGCGCTGCAGCGCCCACAACAAGGAATCCAATAACTCTGGTAGGTGGTCGTCGGCGAGCAAGACAAGCCGCTCCCCGGTGACCAAAGCGCGCAAAACCGGAGTCCACGATCCGTGCAGCCATGCGCGCCAATCCGGTGCGACCAAGCGCGCCCATCGACCGGGTAAGGGTCGTGAATCGCCCCGAAACAACCCGTTGCCCAAAGCATCCAACCACTCGGCCAGCTGGGGCAGACACGGGCCGGGTTGCAAATTTAGCGCCCCAATGAGTCCCATAAAGACCGGGCAGCCAGGCTCCAAAAGCGTCTCCCGCAATTCGAGCCAGCCCTCGGCGGTGAGTTTGCTGGCGGGCTTTTCCGGCCAACCCTGGCGAATCTCGCCCAAGCGGGACACGGGGATGCGCTCTCGGACCTCTCGTTGCGGCCCTCCGCGCTCCAATTGGCAGGGTACAAAGGCTTGTCCACCCTCCCAGGGAAGCCCCCAGAGTAGGGACTCCCTGAAAGTCTGATTTACGACAACCTCATTCTTTGAACTTCTTTCTGACATCATGGCTTGCGCGGCTATTCTATTCGCTCGCCATGAGCATTCCCACGCAAACCCCCAGTCTCAAGCGCCTGCCCAACGGGTTCACCCGTCCCATGCGCATGCTGAAGTCCCCGGAGTTCGATCGAGCTTTCCAAGGGGGCAGTCGTGCCCGGGCCGACCACCTGCTCGTGGTTTGCGTGGAGGCCCGCTTCGGGCACACGCGGCTGGGCCTCTCCGTGGGAAAACGCATCTTCAAGCAAGCCAAGGATCGTAATCGCTTGAAGCGCTGTTTGCGCGAGGCGTTCCGCCTCAGCTATGGGTCCCTGCCCGAGGGTGTGGACCTGGTCATCGTGCCCGCCAAGGTCGGAGCGGCGCCCTCCGTCGAGCAAGCCTGCAAGGAACTCGTATACCTCGCGAACAAAGCCCAGAAACGCTTGCTAGAGAAACGTGCCAAGGAAGAGCCCGAGTGAGGTACTTCCTGCGACGTTGCGTGACCTTGCCCGTGCGTTTCTACCGGCGTTGGCTCACGCGCCTCACACCCCCCATGTGTCGTTTCCACCCCACTTGCAGTGCATACTGCGTGGAAGCGATTGAAAAACGCGGCATCCTCAAGGGCGCCGTACTTACAGTCTGGCGACTCATGCGTTGCCACCCCTTTGCCCAAGGGGGCTACGATCCCGTGCCACAAGGGCGCGCTTCGGATAAACCGGCTCCCCTTTCCTCCCCTCCCTCTCGAAAGTGATGTTTAAAAAACTCATCCTCGCTGCGTCCACGGCCGCCCTGGTACTCGCCCCCACCGCCTGCAAGTTGAACAGCGATGCAAGCTCCGAAACCGACGCTAAGACCGCTGAAGTCTCCGGCGCTCCGGTGGACGGTGCGTTCAACGTGGACCACCTGATCCTACCCGAAGAAACCCACTTCGCGCGTCTGTGGCAATTAACCACGGAAGGCGAAAACGCCGAGGCCTATTGGAGCTTCGACGGCAAGCGCCTTTCCTTGCAGCGCAAGGGTGAGGGCATGGACTGCGATCGCATCTACGCCACCGGCGAGAACGGCGAATTGGTCGAGGTCTCAAGCGGCAAAGGCACCACCACCTGCGCCTACTTCACCCCGGACGATCAATCGGTCATCTACGCGTCCACGCACGGACTTCAGGACGAGTGCCCGCCGCCGGCCGACCGCAGCATGGGCTACGTTTGGGCCCTGCACCCGGAATTCGAAATCTACTCCAAGAATCTCACGACCGGTGTGGAACGTCCCTTAATCGAAGGCCCAGGCTATGACGCTGAAGCCACCGTATCACCCCAGGGCGATCGCTTCGTGTTCACCTCCACGCGCAGCGGCGACATCGAATTGTGGACCGCCAAGATGGACGGCACGGATCTGTTCCAGGTCACGGACGAGCCCGGATACGACGGCGGTGCTTTCTACAGCCCCGACGGCGAGTGGCTGATCTTCCGCTCCACGGACTTCTCCGCCGACAAACGCGACGAGGAAATCGCCGCCTACCAGGGCCTGCTCGCCAACAACATCGTGCGCCCTTCCCGCATGGAACTCGTGCTGATCAAGGCCGATGGAACCGAGCGCAGCCAAGTCACCAAGCTAGGTAAGGCCAACTTCGCTCCCTCCTTCTACCCGGACGGCAAGCGCATCATCTTCTCCTCCAACCACCACAACACCAAACGCCCGGCCATGAACTTCGACGTTTTCGCCTGCGACCTGGACGGCGGTAACATGGAGCAGATCACGTTCTTCGACGGCGAGCGCGGCAAGCAATTCGACTCCTTCCCGCTCTTCAGCCCCAACGGAAAGTACTTGGCCTTCTCGAGCAACCGCGGAGAAAGCAAGTCCGGTGACACCAACGTGTTCATCGCCGAGTGGAAGTAATGCGATAGAAGCCCAACCGCTGTTTATTTGAGAGGGGGCGCTGCTTGCAGCGCCCCCGCTTTGTTTTTGGTCCATTGCCAACGCACCCGGACTTCGACTGCGGGAGCGCCTTGGTCAGCTTTGTCGGCTCACCATTTCATCGATCCAAATCGGAGCGAAGGGAGAAGTGCAGCCCTTGCAAACGGGATAGACCCGATAGGGTCCGAGTGACTCGCCAATGGTCAGGGCGCGTTTGCGAAGCTCGGGGCAAAGGATACCGACGCCCACCAGGGTGAAGTTCATAGTCCACTGCACCTGCGGAGCCGCCGTACCCATATCGCTCTCAAGGGGAAGAGCCGCACCGCACATGCAACGCACGACATTACGCACCGCCGCAATGGATGGATGGATGGATGGTACCGCCCCCGGGGCCCCAGAGGCCAACCAGCCAGCGTAGGAGAAATTCCACGGAAGGGATGTACCGCACACTCTCCCTCCACCTCGCGGCCTCGCCCCAGCCCGGCTATGCCGGGGCTAGGGCGGGGCCGCGGTGGAAGGATAGTCTGCGGCACGTCCCTTCCTCTTCACTGTAGAAGAGGAGTGTGCGGCACGCTCCTTCCCCGGGGACGCTATACTTGTCGCCCATGCAAGTCAGAATCCTTTCCAGTGGTAGTAAGGGCAACTCCATGTTGTTCCGGGCGGGCGACTTGTATGGCATGGTCGATGCTGGTTTGACCCTGCGGGCTTTGACGCCACGGCTGGAAGCGGCAAGTTTGCCTTTTCGGGGGTTGCATCACATTTTAGTGACCCACGGGCATCTGGATCATGCGCGTAGCGCGGGGGCTTTGGCGAAGCGGCACCAAGCCACTGTGCATTGCCCGGAGGCCATGATGAAGAACAAGTCGGTGGCGCGGGCGCCTCGACTGAGCAATACGTCAGATGGTATGGATAAGGAATTGCTGGGAGAGCATGGCGATAAGGTGCGCGTGCAGGCGGTGGCCTTGCCCCATGATTGTCATCCGACGTTGGCGTACAAGCTCACCCACGAGGGGCGTTGCTTGGTGGTGCTTACGGACATGGGGCGGCCCGACCAGCAAGTGGCTCAGCGTTTGAGCGGGGCCCATGTGCTCATGCTCGAGTTCAATCATTGCGCCCAAATGCTCGCGAACGGACCGTACCCGGAGAGTCTCAAGCGCCGCGTCGGCGGGGACCAAGGGCATCTTTCCAACGAACAGTCGCAGGAGATGCTGGCTTGGCTGGCGGGCGAGAATCTGCATACGTTGGTGCTTACCCACTTGTCGGCGAACAACAACCATCCGGAGATCGCTCTGAGTTGCGCCGTTGAGACCCTGAACAAGCTGGGCCTCTCGCATGTGAAAGTCCTCATCGCCAAGCAGGACGAAGCGCTCGAACCGATCCAGGTTTAGGGCGATTCACAAGAGGGGCGTTCGGCCCTATGCGATCCAAGGTCCTTGGTCGGGCAGGTTCGTATCGCGAGCCCTTACATGGAGTTGCCGAGGCTAACCAGGACGGCCCTACAACACCAAGGTCTTCGCAAATCGAATTCAGACATGGATTATGAAGAGAGTGTGAAAGCCTGGTACGCCAAATGCACGGAAGCTGAGATGTTTGCATCGCATCCATTCAAAAGTGTCAAGGAGCTTGCGAAGGGGCCTTCCCTTGTTTGATATGGGTCGCTAACCCACGACCCTTCTCGCTATGGACAACCCGACCCTTCAGACAATTCGCCAGCACCGCTCTGTGCGGGCCTTCACCGACGAGCCCCTGCGGGACGCCCAAGTACGGGTGGCCGTTGAGGCTGCCCAATGCGCGGCAACATCCTCTTGGATTCAGGCCTACTCCCTGCTGCGCGTAGTCGATGAGAACGAGCGCACCGAACTGCGCCGATTGACTGGCGACCAGGAGAAGGTGAAAGCCGCACCAGGGTTTTTCATAGTTTGCGGCGACGCCCGCCGACATCGACTGTT
>JBLFXY010000183.1:0-8069 GCA_047611645.1 Glaciecola sp. | reverse complement strand
AGCGGTGATCCTCATTTTGGCGTTGTGGTTTTTTTGGTGGGTGCGCTTGGCCCACAAGGGGCTGACGCTGCGTAACTCTGCGGAGGCTTTTGCAATCGGTGGGGTGGTCGTTTTCTTGCCGTTGGCGTTGATGTATGGAGCGTTGTTCGTCGCTGAGAGTCTCGCAGGCACCTCGATGGTGTTCTGGTCTCGGCCCATGCCAGCAGTGGCTTTGGCGGTGGGCTCGTACTTCGTTGCGATCGCGGTCGTCCTGCGGCTGGCACGTAATTGCGCGCCCGTGGCCTTGCGCTTTGCCAGCGCGACCGGCGCCTGTGTTTGGTCCGTCATTCTGGCATGGCTTGTACCGGGTGCCGGTTTCCTCTGGGTCCCAGCTACCCTGTTTCTCATGCTTTCGCTGTGCGTATTGCAGGGCGCCTGGGTGCGGAAAATGCCTACGGGTTGGGGCATGGGATGGGGCGCCTTTGCCGGTGCGATGGTGATCTCCATGTTCGTCTGGATTCCTTTGCATCATGGCCTTTTGGACGCGTTTGGCTTTCAAAACGCGGCTGGTTTGCTATTGCCGGTGGCGATGCCTTCCACTCTTTTGCTGCCATTTATGTGGAGATCGCGGCGGAGTGTGAGTTTATCGTCCGCTGTGATCGGACTGCTTTGCTTGGGATTCGGTTGGGCAGTGGCGGCCACAAACGAGCCTTACACTCCCGAGAAGCCGGGAACGTTCAATGTCTCTTACACCCTGGTGGAGGGTGAAACCGTCGCTCGTTTAAAATCCGTGGACAAGGGCTTTGGTTGGCCGGAGGGCGTGCCAAAGGTCGACGACAATGTGGTTTCGGTGACACCTGCCATCGCAAAGACCTTGCCGGCCCCGTCCCTTGCGGACCTGGGCAAGGGGCCCGAAGGGGCACATCGGTATCACCTGTCTTCCAATCGCTCGGCCACACGGATGAATTTTAACACATCCTCGATCGGGTTGCGGGGTGTCGTGATCGAAGGGGAGTCGTTCGAGGTTCCTGCGGGCCGTCTCAGACTGTATGGGGTTCCGGCATCCGGTTTGGATCTGCAGTGGCTCTGGGAAAGTGAGGCTGAGGGCGGTTCCGCCGTTCTGAGCGATCAAACCCTCGGGCTTCCTAAGCACATTGCGGCATGGGCGGCATTGGCGGGGACTTCCTGGGTACCGCGGCATGCGGGTCACGTGACTTGGGTGACCCGGGAAGTGACGATCCATCCCCCTGGCCAAGTCGAAAGCGGGGACTAGGGCGCTTCGGCCTCGGTTTGAACTTGGCTCGCCGAGCGCCAGCAGCCATGATGCTGACGTGCAAGAATCAGGGATGAAAACAGCCGGTGGGAGCCGGGGGCGAGCGCATGGTTTTGGCCGTGCGTGCTGGGGCCTTTGGATCGTGCTTTTATTGGCTTCAGCTGCGCGCTTGGCCTACGGCATCGAGCACACGGACTCCCCTGATTATTCCTGGCCCAGCGTGGACGCCCAGTACCACGACGTTTGGGCGCGCAGCGCCGCCGGGTTTTCGTATCCGACCCTGACCGGATTTGTGGATCCCGAATTGGCCAGGACGCCAAGTTTGCGGCCCGTGGGCTATCCTTGGTTTCTAGCGCTGATCTACAAGTTGACAGGGGGTAGCTACGTGGCGGCTCGTTTGGTGCAGCACATCTTGGGCATTTTGTCGGCGGGTCTGGTCTGGTTTGCCTTGCGAGATCGCGTGCCGGGTTGGTTGGCGGGAGTCGCGGCGGGTCTGTTTGCTGTGCACTTTGCGCCCGTGTACTTCGAGGGCGAGTTGCAAGCCACGAGCTTGTTGATCTTCCTGGATCTACTGGGTCTGAATATATTTATGTCGGCCCTGGAACGCGGTGGTGTGAAACGCATTCTGTTCGCGGGGTTGGTGTTTGGTTTGGCCGCGTTGGTTCGGCCAAACGTTTTGTTGCCAGCCGTTCTGCTGGGTGTCTACCTGGTGTGGAAAGGAATACCGCCGATTCCCAAGGGCAAGCTGGCGGCTACGTTTGCCTTGGGTCTGGTCCTAGGAATCCTGCCGGGCACGATACGCAACTGGGTACGAGCGGGTGAATTCATACCGCTCACGGCTACCGGTGGTATCAATTTGTACTTGGGGCAAGGTCCCAATGCGGACGGTATGATCCAAGGGGACATGGGGGAGCTGGGGCGTTTTCAAACCTGTTTCGATTACTCGGCTGTCAAACAGCACGTGGAGCGTCGCGTGGGTCATGCCATGAGTTTCGGGGAATTGGATCGTTGGTTTCTAGGCCAAGCGTTGGCTTCCATGGCTGCGGATCCAGGGCGCGCATTGGGTTTGATGGGCGTGAAAGCGGGGCTCCTTTTCAGTCCGGCGGAAGTGGGCCACAACAAGGAGGTCGGTATCGAACGGCGTGATTCCTGGGCCTTGAGATTCTTGCCCTTACCGTTTGTGGGGCTCTTGGCCTTGCTGATCTGGGGGTTGTTGGCCAGCGTGGCTCATCGGGGATTGGGTGACGACGAATCGGATCGGAAAGAGATGGCGGCGCGCATGCGCGCACTCTTTGCCGTACACGGAATATGGGTCTTGGGTTTCCTGGTCTCCTTGATCCCATTCTTCGCGGCGAGCCGCTATCGCACGCCGCTGATCCCGCACTTCGTCGTGCTCGCCGCCCTAGGTTTGTCCGGGCTTGTGTTGCGGCAAGGGGCGCGCAGAATGCTGGTTGCCACTGGCGTTCTGGCCAGCGCTTTGGCCTTCGGTATCACATCCTTGGACTCCCGCTATCAGGGCCCGCATCGCTACAAGTATCACTTGGATCGTGGAATGGCGGCAGCGGATCAAGAGCGCTTGCCCGAGGCCCAGGTTGAATTTGAAGCGGCCCTGGCTGCGGATCCGAACAACCCGGCAGTTTTGGCCGAGGTGGCAAAGATGGATTTGCGTTTGGGGAATCTCGATAAGGCCCGGGCCGGTTTCGAAGTGGTTCTGGCGCAGGATGCCACCCATCCTTCTGCCCTATACAATCTTGGCTGGATTGCGGAGCGCCAAGGGCGTTGGGCGCCGGCTCTCGATGCTTACCTATCCGCGTGGAAGAGCCAGCCAACTCTATCTTTGGCGGAGCGCGCGCTGCGACGTTTGATTCGGCAGCTGAGCACCCATCCCGAAGCCAAGCTGCGCGACGGCCAGGCTGCCGTGCATGGCATGCAAGCCTGGTTGGCAGTGCGACCCGTGGCCCTTCCTGACCTTGCCCTATTGGCCGCGGCTCACGCCGAGAGCGGGGATTTTGACTCTGCTCTGCAGACCGTCGACCAAGCCTTGGGTCTAGCGAATGAGGCACAAAAGAACACGTCGGTGCTTCGTGGACTGCAAGCCGCGCGTAAACGCTACGCTATAGGACAGCCCTTGCGCATCTCACCTAAGTGAACGCGTGCCCCGAGGCCAATAGAACAATGAGTGAATCGAATAGAAAAGGCAGTCGAGCGTGGACGCGCTACCTCCTGGTTTTGGCTCTACCTTTACTGGTAGCCTGCCCTTCGGCCAAGGAACCCAAGCCCAATATCCTTTGGATCGTGGTCGATACCATGCGTGCCGATCGCCTCGGAGGCGCCCACAATCTAACCCCGTATCTGGATCGGTTGGGGGAGAATGGTGCGGTGTTCGAATCGGCCTACTCCCACTCGCCTTGGACCCTGCCGTCCATGGCTTCGATGCTGACCTCCATGCATCCCAAAGAACATGGGGCCGGCGGCAGGCTGGGTAAGTTTCAAACTTTACGGGAGGGCGTGCTGACCGCGCCGGCGATTTTTTCGCGTGCGGGTTATCAGACCCACGCCATCGTGAACGTGGAATTCCTGAAGGAAAAATACGGGGTGACGCGGGACTTCGAAACCCTGGATACGGTGACGTTTGAAAACAACGTGGATGTGCGCATCGCGCAGGAGACCACCGACGCGGCGTTGAAGTTCATTGAGGAAGCGCCCAGTGACAAACCCTTCTTCATGTTCCTGCACTACTTTGATGTGCATGCGGTGTATGACCCGCCCCAGCCGTTCCGTCGCCGCTACGCAGCGGAGTTTGATCGGGAAGGCGGCGAAGGGCGCACTCTATTTGGAACCCGCGAACACATGATCGCCTTGCGCGACGGTACGTTGCAGTTGACCGAGCCATGGATCGAGCGCGCATCGCGTTTGTACGATGGTGAAATCGCTTATACGGACGCTGAGATTGGACGCCTTTTGGATCGCTTGGCGGCTTTGGGGGTCGATAAAAATACGCTCATCGTGTTCACCTCGGACCATGGGGAGGAATTCCTAGATCACGGTAACTTTGAGCACGGTCACACGGTCTACGACGAGTTGATCCATGTGCCCATGGTCATGGCCGGTCCGGGCGTGAAGCCGGGCCTGAGAATTCCAGCGGTGGTGCGGCAAGTCGACATTCTTCCCACGCTTTGCGAGTGGGCGGATGTGGGCGGGGAGCGCAGCTTTACGGGCCTGAGTTTGATGCCGGCCCTGCAAGGAGAACCGGCCCGCAGCCGTAAAGTTCTGAGTCACGGAAACATGTGGGGGGCTCCGAGCAGCGCCTGGCGGGATGGCGATTGGAAGTTGATCGTTCCCGCTGAAGGCACGCCCTCGCTCTTCAATATGGTGCAGGACCCCAGGGAGCAGACCAATCTGGCCACCAGTGAACCGGAGCGGCTCAAGCGGCTCTTGGCAAGCCTCAAGGCCATGGAAGGGGCCATGGCGAGCCTACGGCCGGGGGCGGATGTAAACCTTTCGCCCGAAGAGAGAGATAAGTTCAGAGGTATGGGATACTCCGGGGGCGAATGAGCCCGTGGGCACAAACTCCGCACAAGCAAAACATGGATACATCGAATAAGCGTAAGTGGTTAGGCATAGGTCTGTTGTTCGTGGTCATTGTGGCTGGAGGATATGTCGCCACGATGGGCGGGGCGGGCGATTCCGAAGAGCCATCCATGGGTCTGGAGCGCGCGGGGGGCCAGGCCCCCATGACAGCCATTGGGACGGGCTCCGACACCACGTTGGTGAGTATGGAACAGGCCTCCACTGAAGAGGAAGGCAAGCGCGTTGTGGTTGAGGAAGTCACCGACGAACAGCAAGCGGCCTTTTCACCGAAAGCGCGCGGCAAGAATGTGATTTGGATCGATGGGTTTGTGGAGCCCGCCGAAGGCACCCCTTTGGATGAGACCATGGAAGTGTTGGCCAAGGGCAAGGTGTTCCAGGGCACCAAGGATCGCAAGGAGCACCGGGTAGCCGTGGCTGCGGACGGCCGTTTTCGCGTGGCGGTATCAGCCGACACGGCAGCGGCGCGTTTGAGTTTGATCTCTAAATATCAATACCTTGAGGACGATGAGGTGTGGCTCCAGAGCAAGGGCGGCGATGTCACGCTCAAGCCGAAGTTAGGCGCCTTTGTGCAGGTGCAAATCGTGACCGAGCCGATCAGTCAGGATAACTTGAAAGACTTCAAATCCTCCATTTCGGGGCTTTGGGGTTGGAGCGGTGACGCCACGCCTTCTTTGCTGGAAGGGAACCGTTTGGAACTGATGGGCATGCCGGTGGGGCGCGACTTTTCCGTGATGGCGCGCGCCAAAGGTTATGCGCGATTCACCCTCGAAATTGAGGATCTGGAACCTGGTAAAACCACCCAGGCCATGATGATCCTAAAGCCCGAGTCCATCGTTACGGGCCGACTCCTCGACAACCGTGGTGAGCCCGTGCCCGAGGGGCGCATCATGCCGCGCAAGTCAGGCGAGAGCCGCTGGAGAGGCGGCATGGATTCCTCTTCCTATTCGGAAGTGGTGGATGGCGATTTTGAAGTACACGGTTTGGGTGAGGGCGATATTGCTTTGTACTACACGGGCGCCGGGTATTCCGCCGAGAAACTAGAGGTGTCGAACCTGCGTGTGGGGGAGCGTCGCGATGGCCTCGTTTGGCGCGCGAACAAGGGCTTGTCCCTGAGCGGCAAGGTGATGTGGCCCGATGGCAGCCCCGCGCGGCACGTCATGGTCAAACTGGTAGGCATGTCCCAACGCGAATTGGCAGCTTCCAAGAACACCGGTGGCGGCTTTGGTGCGATGTCCGGATCGAGTGTGGAAACGGATGCGGACGGTCTGTTTGAGATGAGCGGTTTTAGCAAGCAGATTCAGGTGGAGTTGATGGCCGAGGGATTGCCGCCAGGGAAGCAGGTCCCCCGGGACCTCTCCAAAATTAAGGCCCGTAGATTCGTACGGAAGCACATAGTTCGAGTTCGCATAGACAAGGTTTTGGTCGGCGGACCGGAGGTGACGATGGTGTTGGGCGAAGAGCAGGAACCCCTGATGGGCCGGGTGGAGGATGACCTGGGGCAACCCATCACGACCTTCCGGTTGATCGCTACGCCGATAAAGGGCAAGAACGCATCCCAGAAGAAAGCCGGTTGGGGGACGACCAAGGGCGGCGTTTTGCGCCAGCGCTATAATGACGACGAAGGAGCTTTCGAATGGAGTGGAATCCCCAACGGGGATTGGAGCATCGAGGCGACCGCTTCCGGCTATCAGAAAGGCGAGGTCCTGCCCGTGACCATACCGAGTAACAAGGACTTGGTATTGATGCTACCGCGCGGAGCCCGCATCTTCGGCAAGGTTGTGGGGCCGGAGGACAAAAAGAAGCTCGCCGAAGTGCGTTACGCCGAGGTGATCGACGGCGTGGTTTCCGACGATGTGAACAGCGTGGCCGCCACGGAACAATTTGGGTTCTCCATCGCCAATTTGGCGCCTGGCACCTATAGCGTGTACGCCAAGGAACCCACAGCGGGTGAAAGTCAGAAGCAAGTCTTCCAAGTGTCCGCTGGCGAGGTCGTGGAGGACGTCGTGCTCAAGCTTCCGGGCCCGGGCCGCATCGAAGGGTCTGTGCACCGCGATTGGTGGGAGGATGGCTTGCAAGTCAAATTGAGCATCGTGGGCGAAGGGAACAATCGTTGGTCTGCATCGCCTTCTGCCAAGGTTCGAGCCGATGGCACATTCTCTGTTTCTGAGTTAGCTCCCGGCGAGTACACGGCCAAGCTCAAAGGCAACTTCTCCGTGAGTGATGGGAGCTCGATTTCATCAAATCCCGGGCCCAGCGAAACCACTTTTGTTGCATCCGGTCAGACCAGCACAATACACTTTCGCGGTGCGCCTCCTGGGAGCGTTCGCCTGAAAGGCCGTGTTCTGCGGGATGGCAAGGGCGTGTCGGGGTACAAGCTCGAGGTGTCGGGCATGGAACCCAATAGGTCCTCGGTTGAGACGATCAGCCGCGCGAATGGGGCCTATTCCATGATTCTAGCCGGTGCGGGCACCTATCGAGTTCGGGCGCGGCCCGGGGATGGTGGCTCCGCGCAGGTTTGGCAGATCGAAGTGAGCGCGGGTGGCGCGCAAACCATAGACATGGTTTTACCGTCTTTCTCCCTTACGGTCGTGTTGGGCGCACAAGGTGGCGGAGCGGTGCCATTTGAGCTGCAACGCTCGGTGTTCAAAGTCGAAGTGCAGGGCATGGGGGGAGGTGGTTCCATGGATGCCAAAAGCGTGGAAGGCAGTGAAATTCGATTCACAGGATTGGCGGCTGGGGACTATAAATTTAAGTTCAGTCCGCGCAATCGCCGCTGGGGGAGATCGGAAGAGACGGCCGATTCACCCAGCCGGTGGGTGCTTGCAGGGACCGGGGAATTCACCATCAAACCGGGGGAAACTCAAAAGACGGTACGCATGGAATTGCGCCGAGGAGCGGATCTGACCGGTCGGGTGATCGGGGTTCCTGCGGATCCTGACATGTTCCTCTACGTCACCGTGTCCGCCGAAGAAAATGGTAGCTCCATCAAATGGGCCCGGGTGCAGAACGGAGAATTCTCCGTATCGGGCTTGCCCGAAGGGGATGTGTGGGTGAAGAGCAATGCCTCCGGATCGCAGTCCTCGGCTCCGGTAAAAGTCACGATTTCCTATGAGAGCCCGGGGTTCGTAGAGGTGCCGTATCCTGAGGAATCGGACGATTAGATTCCTGTACCGATAAAAGGCGGGCGCCCCGGTTGTTGAACGGTGCGCCCGCTTGTGCATTCTTT
>JBLFXY010000182.1:0-8094 GCA_047611645.1 Glaciecola sp. | reverse complement strand
TTCTGGGGGGTGTGCGGTGGGATCCGTGGTGAATCCCGCTCCATAGACAACCCTATGCACACCCCGTGCCAAACCCGCCTAAGGGGGCCCAAGTGCCCTTTTTTATCCAAAGACCCCAATCCCTGCCGCCCACAGGGGACAGGGTGTCCCAAAACATTGTCTACGCTGGGGGAACGCCGAGGACCCAGCGGGAGGCCGTGCCTATGAGGAAAGCACGTACTGGCGACGCTGAACGATGTAGCAGCCGCCAATCAAGAGCACGGCCAACGCGATCACCAGGCGCAGAATGGCAGCGGAGGGAGGCATGAGTTCCATCATCTGCAAGGGGCCGAAGCCTGAGAAGGGCTTGATGTCCCCATCCACAAGGATGTTGCGCAGGTAATATTGGAGGGACAAACGCTGGGTGGACCCGGGCATGTTGCCCACGATCATTTCCAAGACGAATGCGTAGGCCAAGCCCGTGATGATCGCGCGCTTCAAGAAGGTGGAGAGTCCCGCAGCGATGGTGGTGTAGAGGACTCCGGATAGAACGGCAGCCGTCACGAACCGCATGGTGAACCCTTCGGGCACGCGATGTCTTGCTTTGATATCGAGCCCTTGGCTCATGGAGGCCGCGTCGTATCCGACCCACCAGCTGGTCAGACCAAGCAAGAGCGCAACGATCAGCGCGCTAGCAGCCCAGCGGCCCAAGAACATGCTCCAGCGCGGAACAGGGCGGGTGAATAGGTACGTCAGCGTCTTGGACTCCACGTCCTCCGACAGAACGCTGGATCCCATAAGCAAGCCGGCCAGCGGAGCGAGAATGCTCAGCGTAAGCACCATGGATATCGGCTTGAGATGATCCATGGGCTTATTCGGATCGGAGATCAGTTCGGCCAGGAGCGGCGCGACCGCCGTCAGCAAAAGCACGAACAAGAAGCGCTTGGAGCGCAGCAGAGTGAACAGGTGATGCTGAAGTGAAAACAGCGTGGTTGAGAGGGCGCGAATCATGGTGAGGTCTCCTGTCACTGGGTGAGGTAGTCGAAGACGGATTCCAAATCCGCGTCGGAACTGGCGAGGGAGCGAAGGCCCGGGGAGGTTTGCTGAACGGCACTTCCAAGCTTGGCATAGAAATCGTCAAGGTCTTCCGTGAACACGCGTAGTTCGTCTCCAGCGAGCACTTCTACTTTTTTGACATGTGGCCAAGTCAGTAACAAGGAGCCCAAACGGCGCGGGTCCTTGGCCTGCAGGCGTACCTCACGCGGGTGGCCCGAAAGCAATCCACGAATCTCCTCCACATCCCCCTGGGCCAACAGGCGACCGCGGTGCAGTAGAACGATGTTGGCGGTCAAACTCTGCACTTCATGCAGTACATGGCTGGAGACCACGAGGCTTTTGCCCGCCTGCGCGAGATCCGTGAAGAGCTCCATGATTTGACGTCGGCCGACCGGATCCAAACCGGTCAGCGGTTCATCCAGAATCAGTAGATCCGGATCGTGGGCGATGGCCTGGGCGAGGCGCGTGCGTTGCCGCATGCCTTTGGAGTATTGGCCGCACTTGCGATCCATGGCATCAGCGAGCCCCACTTTTTGCATGGCGTCGATGGCCATGCGCTTCGAATCCCGCGGGGAGAAACCTCCCATGCGCAAAAGGTGCCTGACGAATCCCACACCGCTCATTTCGTCGTAGAGCGCATCTTGTTGGGGGGCGAAACCCAGGCGCGGATACAGGGCCCGGTTGGCGAAGGGCTGCATGCCGTACACCGAGATCGAACCGCGGGAGGGTTTAAGTTCCCCGACGATCAGGCGCATCAGCGTGGACTTGCCGGCCCCGTTGGGGCCCAGCAAACCCGTGATGCCCGGACGAAACAGCACTTCCAAATCGGAAAGTCCGACCACTTCGCCATACCAACGTCCCAGGTTGTGGGCGTGAATGATTGTATCCGTACTCATGCGATCACCTCCATGCGCTTAACGTTGCGGTAAAGGATGATCCAGGACAGCAAGGTCATGGCGCCTAGGGCTAAGAAATTGTCGATGGTTTCGGTGCCCCCCCCCGAATCCACCGCAACGCTCTCTTGCATGATGTTGGTGAGGAAGTTCGGTTCGTGGAACAGCCATTCCGAAATCGCTTGCAGGTTGTGCAGCAAACTGAGCAGGTTGTAGTTCGCAATATCGGTTCCTTCGGCCAGCACCTGGGAGATGCCACTGGTGAGGAATAGGAAAATGAAAGAGCAAACCAGGGCCAAACTTCTGCGCTTGAAGCAGCTTGAGATGGCGAGGATTACGCTCGACATGACCAGCATCCAAAGTATGCAGAATCCAAAAACCGCTACGATCACCCCGTAATTGTCGGTGAGGAAGACCCAGTCTGGTGATGAGATTGCAGCTTGGGCACAAATCAGAAGGGCCGGAGCTAGCAGGGTGAAAAGACCAAATGCACCCGCGGTACCGAACTTGCCCAGAATGTACCTGAGCGGTGTGATCGGGCGCGCGAAGTACAACAGGTTGGCGGACAGGCGGCGATCATCCGCGATCAAACTCGATCCATACCAGGCCAAGGTCAAGAAGGCGAAGAATTGCTCCACCTGCAAGAAGCGATAGATGTTTTCAGACACGTTGCCGAGCACCTGCTGGATCCCTGCGTTCCCTGGGCCATCATCGCCGATCATTCCCCCCATGGTGAAACTCAGGTGTACAACTACGCAACCGATGAGGGCCACGATGACCGAGGGACCAAAGAAGCCCAAGGCGTGCAGTTTCTTGCGGAACCCCTGCTTGATTCCGGACACCGCCAGGATTCGCTCCACTGGGGGCCGTGGATTGAGAGTTTCCTCATAGGGCCTGTAGAGCTCTGTGTGAGTGGTGGCCTTCATAGTGTGACCCCTCCTCCGGCGACCGCGCCCGCAGCGCCGATGATGGGGGCCGAATCGGAGTCCAGAGCTTTCATGAAAGCGTCCTCCAAGGTCGAACGTTGCGGCACGATATGGGTGAGCGTAACCCCACAACTTTGGGCTAGATCGAAAAAGCCATCCATGGGCACGTCCTCCGCATCAAAGAGCAGGTGCATTGTATTGCCTTGCACCATTTGAATTTCGTGGCCTTGCTCGCGAACCCGGGAGACGAAGGTCTCGCGAGCTTCATCCGATGTCGCTTGCAGGGTCACGTGCACCACATTGGCCGTGGTCTCGGTCAGGCCCGCAATGGAACCTTGTTCGATCACGCTGCCTTGATTCATGACGATGACGTTGTCGCAGGTGCGCTCCACATCGGGCAACAAGTGTGTGCAGAGCAAAACATGTTTGCCCTGTTTGCGACCGAGGTCGGCGACCAGGTCCAGCAAATCCTTACGGCCCTGGGGGTCTAGGCCATTGGTGGGTTCGTCCAGTAGCAAAATGGGCGGATCGTGCACCAGCGCTTGAGCGAGTTTGATGCGCTGCTTCATGCCCGTGGAGTACTCTTCGTTCTTGCGATAGCGCTCCTCGCCCGTGCCCACGTAATCCAGCACTTCATGGGCGCGCGTCATGGCGGCGGAAGAGGGCATGCCCGAAAGTCGACCGAGCAGGGCAACCAATTCCACAGCGCTCATGCCAGGGACCAGGCAGTCACTTTCCGGCATGTAGCCGACCTTCTGGCGGATGGCGAGGCGTTCCTTGCGGCTTGCAGGATTGAGGCCGGCAATCTTGGCCTCCCCGTTATCGGGCGCCAGCATGCCGAGCAAAAGCTTCAGCAAGGTGGTCTTGCCGGCGCCGTTGGGCCCCAAAAGTCCTACAGGTCCTGCCGGCACGGTAATGTTTACCGAGCGCAAGGCGTGCACGGAGCCATAGCGCTTGTCCAGGTTTCGGATCTCGATGGCGGGTTGAGTCATAAGCGAGGGGCGCCTGGGAAGCACTTGGGTGGGGGGCGTACCGAATCAGCCCTGTCTCAGACGGCGTCGGAGCCAGCCGGACAGGGCGTCCGCGAGGAGCACTAGCAGAGCTCCGAGCAGCACGAGTACGAAGAGCTCGTCGTAAAATTGCCGACTTCTCATTTCCTTGGCGTAGTAGCCAATGGAGATGACCCCCAGCATGCCGAGCACGGTGGCTTCACGCACGCAGGTTTCGAAACGATAAAAGATATAGGCCAGCCAGCGGGAAAAGGCTTGGGGAGCGCCTCCAAAGAGGACCAGGCCCGAAGGCCTAGCGCCTCCCGCAGCCAGTCCGCGCATGGGGGCGGCTTGAACATCCTCGAGGCCATCGCCAAACAATCGACCCAGGATGCCAGCATTGTGCATGGCCAGGGCCAGTACGGCCGGCCAAGTGGACCCACTCAAGAGGGCCAGTAGGAGGAAACCTAGAACGTATTCAGGCAAGGCTCGCATGGCCAAACACAAGCTCCGCACCGCCGAGGATAGATACGAGCGCCTGCCGTTTTGGAGCCCCATATAAGGGTCAGGGACGGTCAGCGTACGGGCTGCCAAGGGAGCCAACAAAAGCCCACCCAAACTCGCCAAACCAATCGCCGCAGTCGCCAGCAGCAAAGTACCCCAAGTGGCACGCAGTCCATAATCCTGCAGTACGCCCACGAACCAACGACCCAAATCTACCCATGTCCAATCGGGTTGGCGAGTCACATGCGGGCGAATATCCTGGTTGAGGAAGCGCAGCAGACCCGGTTCGGATTGCGATGCGAACAGGCGTCCCCAATGCAGATCCAGATGCCAGAGAGAGAAAAGGGCCAGGGACACAAACACGGCGGCTGAAATTTGCGCCGGTCGGTTCTGCGGTCTTTGCTTCCTGAGCTGCTGAACCCGTTCCCAGTTTTTCTGGCGACGGTTGGGGCTCGGGTCTGTTGCGTGCAATACGCTCATTGAACGGCGCTCCTGCGCAGAATTCCACTCCAGCGCTCTAGGGCCCAAACCATGAAGAGTAGGGCGTACAGCAAGGTCCAAACCTCACGGTAGTGCAGGCTGTTGTAGGAGAGCTCCAAGTGGTAACCCATGGTCTGAAAGCCGAAGAAACCCAGCACCGCCGAAGAACGTATGGCGCACTCAAAGCGGTAGAAAGCATAGGCCGCCATGTCTGGCCAAGCGATGGGCAAGCGCCCCACGAACAGGGCCATGCCCGGGTGGCAGCCCAAACCCTCCAACGCGGCGGAAGGTTCGTTGGGCGCCTCGTCCATGATCTCCGAGAAGAGTTTGGCCAAAATGCCGGTGAAGGGCAGGGTCAGCGCCAATAGGGCCGCGCTTGAATTTTGGCCGATCGCCGCCAGGAATAAAATGGCCCAAAGCAATTCGTGCACGCTGCGCAACATGGCTGCAATGGTGCGAAAGAGAATGCGCAGGCGGTTGCGTAGTTTGCGCCCGCGCGAGCCTTGCCCGATTGTGGAATCCCAGAAGCTGTGCGAGGACAGGATTCCCAAGCCGAGTCCGCCGATCAGCGCCAAGCCCATCGAGGCCACCGCGAACTCCACGGTCCGTAACACCGATTTCAATACGACCCACAAGAAGGGCGGAGAGCCGGCGGGCACAGCCGCACTCTCATAATCGATGGCCGGTCGCAGGGCGGCGTAGAAAAAACGCTTCCAGAGAACGAAGCCTTCACCGCGCGGAAGAAGTCCTTTCCAATGCAGATTGAGGCCGTAGGCCGCCAGCAAACCAAGTACAGCCAAAAGCACGAGCGCATACCTGCGCTTGAAGCGCGGTTTGGGCAGGGGCATCGAGCTCATGCTCGGGCACGGCCGGTGAGGGCGGGCTTAGGCGGCAAGCGATAGAGCTTATCCAGTAAGGCATCGCTGACCTGGGCGGCAGGTAGGTCGAATACGATGGCGCCTTCGCGCAGACCGACCAGTCGTGTGAAGTAGCTGCGCGCCAGATCGGTGTCGTGCAGGCTGACAAGCAAGGGCAGTTCCCGGTCGTTGGCCACGCTCGACAGCAAGGCTATCAGGTCGCGGGAGCGCGCAGGGTCGACAGCGGAAACCGGTTCGTCGGCAAGCAATGCGGAGGGATCCTGATACAGGGCACGCGCGAGCGCCACCCGTTGCTGCTCCCCTCCGGACAGGGATAACGTGCGTTCGTACAGCTTGTCGCCAATGCCCAATTCCTCGAGCAGTTCGAATACGCGGCAGGTCTCCTCCTTGCTGGGCCATAGCAGGGAGCGCAGGGCCGCAAAGGCTTTTTGGCGCCCTAGCCGACCGGCGAGTACGTTTTGCAGGACGCGCAGGTTGGGTACCAGCGCCAGGTCCTGATGGACGAAACCCATGTGCGCACGGACGCGACGAATCCCCTCCGGCTTGAGTTCACTCAGGCAAGTGCCCAGTGTGTGAACGTGGCCCGCTGTCGGTTGGTGGTTGCCCGCCAAGACGCGCAGCAAGGTTGTCTTACCAGCACCGCTAGGCCCGAGGAACGCGATGCGCTCCCCGGGGTTTACGGTGAAGGTCAAGCCCTTCAGGATCTCACGGCCCCCCAGGGAGAGCTCGAGATCTTTGACTTGGAAGACGGGGTCCATACGGCGCGCAATGACTCGAAAAAAGGGTTTAGCGCAACAGCCCCAGGATTTTCATGGTGTCCGCCACGGGCTGGAAATCGGCGTTGGTGGCGGCGATGATTCCTTCGGGGCGATCCAGGGCGAGTAGAATTTCAGGATCCGTGATGCCGACCAGGACTTTCTGCAACTTCTCGGTGAAGCCGGCGCCGAAGCGTTTCTCGAGGTCCGGGTGAGCGGTCCAGTTGTAGTCGGGGTAATCGGGGGTGGTCCAAATCTTGATGCACTTGGCCGGATCGATCTTGCCGGAGGCTACCAAGCGATCGTAGGTCTTGTAGTTCATGGCTCCGCATTGAACCGTGCCGTCTTGCACTTGCTCGGCGGTGAGATCGTGGCTACCGGAGAACTTGTTGGGATGACCAAAGAACTCTTCGGGTCCCTTGCCGGTGGCTTCCTTGAGGAAATACTCAGGCATGATGCGACCCGATGTGGAGCCGGAGCTGCCGAAGGTGAAGGTCTTGCCTTCCATTCCCATGGGGAAGTCCTCGGAGGGCATCAGCCCAGAGTTTACGTTGGCAATGAAGTAGGACTTGTACTGGGGGTCGACTTTGCCTTGAGCGATGGCGTTAGCGCCTTCGACGGCGGTGCGTGCTTGCACGCCTGAGCCTCCACCAAACCATGCCAATTGGATGTCACCGGCCTTGAAGGCTTCGACCGAAGCGGTGTAGTTGGAGCTGGGGTTGTACGCCACTTCCACTTCAAGCTTCTCCGACAGGTAGTCGGCTAGCAGTTGGTAGCGCTGGGCCAGTTCCGTCTTGTTGTCGTCCGGAATAGCGCTGAAGAAGAGGGTGTTCGAATCCGATGCTTCAGCTGCGTTATCCGTGTCGGATCCACAACCGACCATGGTGAGCATGGCGGCGGCAAGGGGGAGAGCGAAGAGGGCGGTCCTACGTGTTGTTGAGAACATGTGTGAGAGTTTAGGGGAGAGGATGGTGAGAAGGGGCTGTGGCTAGACCCACAAAAGGGTGGCTTGTACGTTGGAGTTCAAGAAATGCGTCCAACGTGCAAAAAAACCTCTTGGTCAGGGTAGCGTTCATGCACGGCGGCGGCCACGGTGGGGCCGTCTCCTGTAGGAAATCTTCGGGGCTTGCGCCGCACGTCCCCATGTTTGGGCAATGTAACTTGGCATGACTCCCCATAATGACTCGAAAAGCCAGACCCAGCTGACCCTGACTTCGACGGGGCTGCATCTGCGGAGTCGAGTTCAGAGCCTTTCGCTGATCGAGGAGCTGCCCGGACTGGATCTCGATGGGGATGGCCTGTTATCCGCGTTCGAATGCAAGAGTGGTGCATCCAGGGTCGTAGATTGTTTGGCGGAGGGATATCGCTTTGGCTCGGAGGCTGTTTCTCCCGTGCAAGCAAAAGTGGTCGCGGTAGAACTCTTGCCTCGAGACCTGGATGGATTTGGGATGCCGAAGCTTCAGGAGCTGCGGGTCGACTGGCAGGCGCAGCTGCCAGAGGGTTTGATAGATGTGTCTCCTTTGCAATTGGGCAACGAGCTCTTTCGCAGCTCGAGCCCGGGACATCAGGATCTGCTGACGTATCGGTTTGATTCCGAAGCACCGACGGTGCAAATGTGGACCGCCGGCGGGGCA
>JBLFXY010000181.1:0-8110 GCA_047611645.1 Glaciecola sp. | reverse complement strand
GTTCGATCGCAATTGCGCAAAGGAATCCAGCAGGCCCGTAAAGGTGCCATGTTTCTATGGGCCAAAGTGGGGGGCCACCTCTCATCGGTCACCGACCCCGCTCCCGCCAATCTACTTCAAGCGGAACGCGAAGCGCTGACCCCGCTCTGGCCACCTTTCTTCGAACGCTTGGAGGCTAAGCTGGTGACGGCTGGGGCAAACTCGAACCCGGATTGGCAAGCAATCGTCGAGCAGGACTTGGCGCCCCTCGAAATGGATTCCAGCCGCGAGCGTGCTTTTGCTGGACTGCAATCGGATCCCGAGGTTTGGCAAGAGTTCGAGCAAGCCTGCGAGCGCTTCATCGAGGAGGATCTTGACCTGCGCGGCAACGAATGGACCCTGCAGGCCCTAGTGGACCTGACGCATTTGCTACCTGCCGCGGTAGCTGGCGCCATTATCGTCAAAAGCGGTGGCCTGCTGACCGACGTGGCGGTGGGCTCGATGGGTGCCGTTTCTTCCATGGCCATGGAGCAACTCTCCAAGTTCCTTGGCACGGGCACCGCCAATCGAGCTCGCAAACAATGGGCCCAATTGCGCAGTCCCAAGCTGCGGGAGATTTTTCTCAGGGCGGCGTTGGTCCAAGGCTGGCCCTTGCTGCAACAAACAGAACAGGGGGATCCCCGCGAATGGACCCGTTGGCTAGTAAACACAACAAAGGACACCGATCATGCATGAAGAGCGTAGCAAAGCGTTTTTAGGCGACTTGATGGAGCAACTGCTTTTGGATTGGCAGAGTCTAAAAGATCTCAACGCCCTTCAACCCGTGAAAGTTCGAGTCGAGGGTTTATTGGAGGACTTGGAAGCCCAACGGTCTCGAGTTGGCAAAGCCGCGGTCATGACCCTGGTGGGTTCCACCGGAGCCGGGAAATCCACATTGTTGAACGCCTTGGTGGGCCGGGAAATTGCGGTGTCTGGGGAAGCTCGACCGACCACCCGCCAGCCCGTCATTTATCGTCCGTCCGACGCGGATGTGGGGGAATGGATTCAAGACCTTCCCGGTCCAGCTCCCCGCATCGAAGACTATGACCCGAGCAGCGACGGAATCTGGTCTGGACAAATCCTGATCGATGCCCCCGATACCAATTCGGTGGAGCAGCAAAACCGGGCCGTGGTGCAAGCGCTTGCTGAGCGCAGCGACGTACTCGTGGTCGTGGCCCACCGACAAGCCGTTGCGGAGAACTCAACGGCCCTATTCCTTGATGGATTCAAGGGCATGCGCGGGCTCCTGTTTGTGATTGGACATGGGGACACACTGAGCGACCAAGGCCGCAAAGAACTCGCTCAACAGTTCCGGGAAATCGCTGCCGATCGCTACGGGATTCAAGCGCCGAAGGTTCACGTATTGAGCCCGAAGCAAGTGCTAAGCGGAAACCAAGGGGCCGACTGGTTCGAGTTCTGCGCTGACTTGCAACAAGCCACTTTGGCGGGACAGCTTTCGCGCGTCCGACGCTACAACGCGTTGGGAACCACCGAACGCTTAACCGAAGTTCTGGCAACGAAGCGTTTGCGACTGCAAGGCGAGCTCACCGAATTCGAGGCCCTGCTCAAGACCGTGCCGGATCTGTATGGCCAGTCCGTTCTCGGTGAGGTCAACAAGCGACTGGATCTGCGTTCCCGCGACGTCGAGGCACTGCTCTGGGAAGAGGTCGGTAGGCGCTGGATGGGCCCCGGAGGGTTGGCCCTGCGCGTGGGAGGACTTTCGTCCATGGGATTGGGCGCTGGTGCCTGGTTGGCACGTCGCAATCCCCTGTTGGCCGCGGGCGCTGCGGTAGGGGCCTTGGCTAGCCAAAAGCTTCAATCGTTTGGCCGAGAGCGCTCTATGCGCGATAGTACCGAATGGTTGCCCGGCGCTTCCGATTTGGTGGGGGTGTACGAGAGTGCCTTCGCCCCAATCAAATTGTCACAACGTCGACTCGGCGGAATGGACCTGGAGTTTCCCACCGAGCCCCAGGTGCGTGAGGGATTGCGATCGGCGGTGGAAGACAGCTTGGCGCAACTCCTGGATTCAGACCTGATGGAGCAAGCGGAGCTTGGGGCTCGTAAGCCTTGGAAGTGGCTGGTGGACCTGCCCGTTTACGCCTTCGGCTTGTGGATCGTTGTTCGCGCGGGCATTGGATTCGGCAAGGGAGAATACGTGGGTATGGACTTCCTCGTGAATGCGGCTCTGCTGGCAGGTGCATGGCTTTTCCTAGCGCGTTATGCCACACGCTGGCTGCTTCGACGTAGGGCGCGCGCGCTTATCGAAAGCGTGAAGGGCCATCTGCAACGCAGAGTGTTGGAATCCATTGGCGCGGACTTGCAAGGCTGCGATCAAGGCGTCCAAGCCAAGCTTCAAGGCCTGCAACGCTGGGGTGAATTGAATGAAACCTGGCGCGCAAGAGTCCTTGGATCCGAATCCAAGCTTGGCTCTATTTCCGGTCCCGGTGATTGACCGAGCGGGTTCGGTGCAGGTCCCATTTACCGGCCACGTAGGCGAATTCCAGTTTCGCCTTGGCCTCCCACCAACTTCGGCTGTTACCGCGTGAAGTGTGGGTGATGCGCATATGGACTTCGGCGGTGGCGCTGGTTTCATCCTCCGAAATTTCGGGTACGAAGGGGGCCACCCATGCGGCTTCGAGTGCAAAGCAATTGGCCTCCGGGTCGCGCTGCGAAAGCACCAAACCTGCCAGTGCACTGTGCACTTCCGACTTGAGCGCTCCGCTGCTCTCGTCACGAAAATCTTCACCGAAACCGACCATCAGCTGGCGGATGTGTCCCTGGTTGAAATCCTCCACCATGGACTGCACTTGCCACAGCAGGCGCTCCGTTGGTGAACGTAGGGAAGCGCGGATTTGGCCCACGGCAAAAATGCCAAGTCCCGCGAGCAGGAGCCATGCGACAGTTTTCTTGAGCATGTCGGTTTTCATCGCCTGATTGCATCCCCAATCTGAGCCAAAACCGGGCAAAGCAATGGAAAGTCAGCCATGGTCCGTGTGCGTTCGCACGGTGGCAAGGCCACGGATGTACACTCCAATCGTCCTGTCAGAATCCCCCTATACATCTTCGTCTTGATGCGCACATCCTGCTTCCTGCTTCTGCCCCTGGCATTCAGCTCCTGCTTCTCCGAGCCCCAGGCCGATCAAGTCCAAGATCCGGTCGTTGCAAGCCCGGCAGCAAACGCCACGCGCACCGGCCCGATGAACTTTGCAGCCCCCGAAGGTTGGACCGAACGCGCTCCTACCGGGGCCATGCGCCACAAGGAATTCGTACTCGGCGAGCAGGGTGACAATCCCACCCTGGTGATTGTGGCCCAATGGAAGAACGGCGTGGGTGGCCTGCAGGCCAACCTGCAGCGCTGGAAAGGCCAAGTCGGCGGCGGTGAAGGAGCCACGGAACCGACCATTGACACAATAACGGAAAACGGTTTGATCAGCACAGTCCTGGACGGTCAAGGCGCCTACACCGGAATGAGTGGCGAAAGCCAGTCGGGATCGCGCTTGATGGCCGCGTACATCGAATCCCCGAGCGGTCGCATGGAGGGTGTTTACACCATTAAACTTTCCGGCCCCTCCGATTCGATCGAACCTTGGGCTGAGAGCTTCCGACAGTTCATTCAAGACCTGTAGGCCCGTTCGTCGAATACAGGCAAATACTGACGAGTACAAAGGCACTAGGCATGATCCTCTCTCCCATCCGAAGCTGGCTCAGGAAGCTGCGCGCCAAGATTGCGCCCGAGCGCCTGAATTTAGACCAGTGGGCCGAAAAGCACCGCTCTGTTGTGGATGAGACGATCCAGCAGGTCATCTCTAGCATCCCCAAAGAAGGGTTAATCTTGGACGTGGGCGCAAATGTAGGGCTATTCACCGAGCAGCTGCGCGCCCAACGACCCGGTTGCGAGTACCTGCTTTTCGAACCGGTGGAGCGCTATTTTGGCATTTGCGAAAAGCGCTTTGAAAACGTGGACGAGGTCCAGGTGCTCAACCTAGCGCTGTCCAGCGCCAATGAGCAGCGTTCCATTTTCAAAGCCGGTCACAACCCGGGTGGCAATTCGGTTTTGACCGAGATCATGTTCGATCGACGGGACAATTCCGAGGTGACCGAGCGCACGGTAGTGGAGGAAGAAGCCATCGAGTGCCGGCGCTTTGATGACCTGGCCATGGAGCGCGGAATTGAACGCGTGGCTTTTGTGAAAATCGATACCGAAGGTTTCGATTATGCCGTACTTCAAGGATTGATCGGTTTCCTGGAGCGCACCGGTCAACGGCCTCCGATTCTGACGGAGCTCATGAGCGAGGACTATCATCCATTCTGGCGCGAGCAGCGCGAGATCATCGGCCGCTATGTGGAGTTGGGCTACGGCTCGGTGGACTTTGACAAGCTCCCCAAGATTGGCGATGTTCTTTTGCTCCCCAACCACAAAGGGCATTCACCTATTTTAGACCAAGAAGACCCAACCGGGAATCAAGGCCAAGCTTAGGTTTTGCGAGGACTCGTCAAAACCCTTAAGGGCAGCCGCTTTGCACGGGATTCGACCGTGCTTCAAGCCGGTTCCATTTTTCTAGCGGGCTCTGGTCTGCTGGCTACCGTTGCACTCAGTCACATCTTGGGTGCTTCGAAGCAGGGTGAGTACTATCTGGGCATTGCGGTGTTTACGGCTCTTTGGTTTCTCCTCAACTTAGGCGTCGCTTCGGTTGCCACATCGAAGGTCGCCTCCGCCACAACTGCGGGCGATGGGGAAGGGGTGCGCGATTGGATCGCTTTCGCCCTCGAAGCGACCCTACTGATGGGAACGGTTTGCGCGTTGCTGTGCTGGTTGGTATTGCCAACGGCCCTGGATTGGTGGCTGGACGGGGATCCCGCCCAAGCCCAGCGCGTGGCTTGGTATGCCCTTTTACTGGCCTTGGAGCCCTTGATTGGCCTGCCCCGGCTGATTTGCAGCGTGGCGTTTCAGGGGCAGAGGCGCATGGCTTCGCTTACGCAGATGGAAAACGCTCAGGAACTGTCCCGGGCATTCTTGGTCAGCGCCGGTGCGTTCTGGACCGGATCGGTTTTGGGGGCCGTACTCGGGCAGTTGTTGGCTGCCGCACTCGGGATCGCGATCGCATTCCACTTCTACGGCAAGGAGCGAGCCAAAGGGCAAGACCTACCTTCGCTGTGGTCTATTTTCGCCCGCATCGGTCGCGTCCGTATGCGCGGACGTTGGGGCCTGGGCATCCGCATGGGACTGGTTCGAAACATCGATGCGTATGCCGTGATGGTATTGCCTTCGTTGATCCTGGGTCGCTATGGATCCGCGTCTTGGGTGACATATTTGCGTATCGCTCAGCGCTTCGTGAATGTGCTCAAACTATTTATGACAGGGGTCGGGCGCACTGGTTTCGTGGCGCTCAGCTCGGCGGGGCAGGACCCGGATCCAAGGCGCTTGGCTCGGGTCTACCGCCAAACAACCTTGATTGGGGGTGCATGCGTCATTGGCGTCTCCCTGCTTCTGCTACCCATCTTGCCCTGGATTTTGCAGCGGGCTTTACCCCCGGACTATCGCGAGCCGGTCTGGACCACCGTTCTAATTTTAATGCCAGGGGTTTGGATCATGGGTTTTTCGGTGGTGAACGATGTCTTCTATCTCGTGACAAACCGCTTGCATGTGGGCATTCTGATATCCACGGTCGCCTTTTTTAGCCTGATCCCGGTCATGTTCTTCATGGCTCAGCTAATGCCTGAGAAGGGAATTGCAATTGCCTTGTCCATCACATACTCGACGAGCATTGCCCACGTGATCTACGCTTGGATTTGGCTCAACAGACGGCAGACCCCCCCTGCTCCAGAAAACAATTCCAGTCCCGCTACCTAATTCGTACCACAGTCCTTCTGGGTTATGCTCCGATAGATACAAGACTATGCCTGCCTCCCAATCATCACCCATCCGGGCCGTCCTCTGGGACCTGGATGGAACGTTGTACCGACAGCCTCCTTTGCGACGGCGTATGCTGCTCGAACTTGGCAAGGCCGCGCTGCAGCAGAAACCCAGTGATAGCTTGCGCATGATGCGATGGCTGAAGTGCTTTCGTCGCCTCCGTGAGGGGCTACGCGACTTGGGCTACGCGGATAGTCCGTTGGACCGAGTACAATTCGAACAGGCCGCCCAGCAGTTGCGCTGCCCTGTGGAGCCCCTTGAAGCGCTCGTCCGCTACTGGATGTTGGAACACCCTTTGCCCTACCTACGAGCCGCCCGCTACCCGAATGCCGCCGAAGTGCTCACACGCCTGCGCGACAAGGGAATCCGCATGGGTGTCTTTTCCGACTACCCTGTCAAGGAGAAGCTAAAGGCCCTGGATCTCGATGGATTCTTCGAGGTTCAGCTGGCTGCTACCGACGAATCGATCAATGCGTTCAAGCCGCATCCCCGGGGGTTTCTAGTTGGATGCGAAGCCTTAGGATATGCACCCGAAGAGGTCGTCTATGTGGGCGACCGGGAAGATGTTGATGCTGAAGGAGCACGTGCCGCTGGCATGCGCTACCTGATTTTAAACCGCGATAGCAGGCGACCTAACTACGTGCGAGATTTTGAAGAAATAGGGAGGCGCCTCGGTGTCTAGTCATTACAAATCTGAGGGCATCAAGCCTTACATCGACATTGCCCGGATTGACCATTGGTTCAAGAACGCGTTCATGATCATGGGCGTGGCCTTGGCGTTTTTCTACAAGCCCGAATTGTTCCACAGCGGCAGTATTTCCCGCTTGCTGTTGGCCGTTGGACTGACCTGCTTGGTCGCTTCCAGCAACTACGTTCTGAACGAGTACTTGGACGCGGAGATGGATCGCTCGCACCCGACCAAGTGCAACCGACCCGCTGCCCGCGGAGCCATCAAGGGCGCGTATGCGTTTGCGGAGTGGATCATCCTGGGCATGATCGGTGTGGGATTCGGCTTCACGCTCGGTTTTGGTTTTGGCATGTCCGCGCTGGCCCTATGGGTCATGGGCTGCCTGTACAACATTCGCCCCATTCGAATGAAGGAGTTGCCGTACTTGGACGTGCTCTCCGAATCGCTCAACAACCCCATCCGCCTGTTCCTAGGTTGGTTTGCGCTGGTTCCCGATCACTTGCCGCCCATGTCGCTTGCCATCAGTTACTGGATGGTCGGCGCCTACTTCATGGCATGCAAGCGCTATGCGGAATACCACACGATCAATGACCCTGAGCGTGCGGCGCGCTATCGGAAGTCCTTTGAGCATTACGACCTCAGGAGGCTGATGGCCAGCATCGCCTTCTACCTGTCGCTCGCCGGCTTGTTCGGCGGCATCTTCGTCGTGCGCTACAAATTCGAGCTCATTCTGGCCATGCCGTTGGTCGCAGGATTTTTCGCCATGTATATGGCGATGACCCTCGAAGATGACAGCCCGGTACAAAACCCCGAAAAGCTCTATAAGCGCACTGGCTTTTTCGCCTTTGCATTGCTTTGCGCCACAGTCTTCGTACTGCTGATGTTCATTGACATTCCCGCGCTATACCGGATATTCCACGTCGATAGTGTCGGATTCTCGCCCCTCTGGAGGATTGGCGAGTGAGTCTTGGGCGGACCTTTCGGACCGCATTGAGCAAGGACCGTTTGGCCTGGCTCGGGCTGTACCTTCTGTTGGCCTTGCTAGGCAGGTACCTAGCGGGTTCACATCTTGATGGATATGGGTCCTACGAGGATGAACCGGCACACATGGTGACCGCTTCGATGATGCGTAGTTACGCCACTGGGCCTACGCCGTTGCATCCGCTCGAATACGTGCGGGACTATTACCTGCACTTCCCCAAGGTGGGGGTTGGGCAGTGGCCGCCCGTGTTGCACTTTTTCCTGGGCGGTTTGATGATCCCGCTTGGGGTGTCGCGAATCGCCATGCTGTTGGGGTCTTGCCTGATCGCAGCCATGGCTGCCTTGGCCACGAGGACCCTCGCGCGAGGATGCGTTCCGGGTCCCATCGCTAGTTTGTTGGGCGTGCTCTTCCTGGCCCTGCCTCTGGTGCAGAACCTGTCCGGAGCAGCGATGACCGAGCTACTGCTGGCCGCCGAGGGTACGTTTGCGGTTTACAGTTACGCGAGGTA
>JBLFXY010000180.1:0-8116 GCA_047611645.1 Glaciecola sp. | reverse complement strand
GCGAAACGGCCCATCCCAATGACCACATGGTCGAGTAGAGGAATTCCCACCAAGAACCCCGCTCGAATGAGCCTGCGCGTCACTTCACGATCCGCTTGGCTGGGATCAGGATCACCCGAGGGATGATTGTGCGCCACGATGACCGCAGCCGCTCCCTGCGCGATCGCTTGTCGAAATACTTCGCGCGGATGAACCAATGAAGACGTCAGCGTTCCAACCGAAACGAGCACTTCACCCTGCAATCGATTTTGAACATCCAACAACAGCGCGATAAATATTTCGCGTTGAAGACCGCGCAAGCGCGGTTCCAAGTGGGCGAATACATCCTTGGCTCGGCGCACGTTCGGCTTGGGCTGCGCACGATCGACTTCCACCGTGCGGCCCAACGAAAATGCCGCGTGCACACGTTGCGCTTCCAATGGGGTGAGCGCTGCCAAGCGCTGTAAATCGACCGGGCTCTTGCGCGCCAATCGCGCAAGGCTATCGCTTTCAACCAACTTCCTAGCTTTATGCCTGGCCGAATGCCCGCGCGCCATCAAGCACATCAAGTGCGCTTCGGACTCCAAGCTCCAACGCGAAGGACTTTGCTTTTGCCATTCGCTCCAATTTATTTCGCTACAGGGTGTATCCACGCATATAGACTGTAAACAACCCTCCCGGTTTCAGGAAAAACGTCAAATGCGGTACCCGTTTACAGGAATAACGACGTTTTCAATTTTATCACTCTCTTTTACGTTCACGCCTTCGACCCCATCACCGAAAGATGTCAGTGGATCCTTTGGGATTCAAACGAAGCTAGGAGAAACCTTGATACCTCTCAACACATTGTCTCTTTCCAGGGGATTTGGACCGCGCAAGCGGTTACAGCGTGCAAACGTTGTGACAGGGACATGCGGAGAGCTGGTGTCATGCATCCAGGGTAGGAGTGCCCTGTGATGCGCCCCCGGAATTAGAGCTCTGGGACGGCCCTCAATTGGATGGAGGACCGAAAAGGGGCGATCGTGCTAACGCGCGGTCGCCCTCTTCTTTTTAGAATCCCCTACTTGGGCAGGTAGCCTTTTAGCAGCTCAGGAAAGCGCGCGTAGGTCCGCTCAAAGCCATAGGTCTTTTCGATTTCGCGCAAGCGCTTCAAGAACACCTCGTGCAGATCAAAGCATTCGTCCTCTTTCGACTCATCGCAGAAATACGTGCGGCACGCCAGGGGCCTGCCCTTGCGCGCCGTGCAGCGCCCTTTCACGTGATAGGGGCAGCGACCGGGTGCTTCAGGGGCGGGCGCTTCGGGATGACAATGGACAGCGTAGTCCGTTTCCAAAGCTCCTGCATAGAGCTCGTGATCCGCTTCCTCGAAGCGGCAGCAAAGCCCACTCATCGCACAGGCGGGTTCGACTCGATTGATTTCGGCTTGCAGCTCGGTGTACAGAGCTTCCAGCTCCGCAAAGGCCAATGCTCGTTTATCCGGCTCAGGCTCCACGCGAATGCCGGGGCACACCTGCCGGGCCCTTTCAAATCCCTCCGCGTCATTGAGCACGCTAGGCCACAAAGGAAAGTCGCGACAGTGCGCGGGTCGATGCTCGTACACCGTGCAATCGTTGTGACCATCCAAGAGACGGCAGCGGTCCGCTTGCAGGCCGATGCCTTCGCGCAGGGCCAAGCGCAGCTCGCCGGTGCGCGGATCGGGCACTTGCCGCACGCACTCACGAACGAAAGCCTGCAACTCCATTTCCGCGGCCTTAGCCAGCGAAGCCAGTTCGCTCTCTTGCAGCCAAACGAATCCCGCCCCCACCCGACAACAGCGGCCACTGCGTTGGCATTGGAAGCGGAAGGGCACGACGCCATCCAGCGAGTCTTTGGAATCTGACATGATTTAGCGCCGGCGGCGGGGTGTGCGTCGCACGACTTTCTTGACTGAAGCGCGCAGCGGGGTGCGGCGCGTATTGTCCGCGGTGTAATCCAATCGGCGCTGGCCTTCGATTTGCCCTTGCACCTCGTTGATCAATTCATCGTAGGACTGAAAGCGCACCCCAGCATCCTTGGCCAGCATTTTTTCGATGAAATACTGCAGCTGCGGTGAGAGGCTACGCCCCTTGAGCTCGGAAGAACGAAAGACTTGCAAGACGTGCTGACGCAGAACATCGCCGCCCGCTTTGCTCTCGAACGGCAAACGACCCACCGTCATTTGAAAGAGCGTCACGCCCAAGCTGTAAATGTCGCTGCGCACGTCCGCGGCGGCTCCGCCCATGGCTTGCTCGGGCGAAAGGTACTCCACCGTCCCAACGGCCAGACCTTCGCGGCCGGCCTTGTCCTTGGCCTCGCAGAAGCCAAGGTCGATCAGCTTGGCCTGCCCTGCCTTAGCCAACATGATATTGCCCGGTTTCACGTCCCGATGAACCAGTCCCTGATCCGCCAGGTACTTCAAAGCGCTGGCCACCTGCAAAAGGATCTTCCAAGCCTGGCCCTCGGTCATCTCCGCCCCGCGGTCCAGGCGTTCCTGCAGGGTCTCGCCCTCGATGAACTCTAGTTTGGTGAAAACCTGGTCGGAGTATTTGGCCACACCAAAGCCCCCCACCAACCCGGGATGCTGCAATTGCGCCAGGCGCTTGCCCTCTTCCACGAAAGCCTTGAGCATCTCGGGGTTCCTGCGGCCGGCCTGGTTCAGGATTTTCAAAGCCATAGAACGCCCATCCGCATCGCACTTGGCGCGAAAAACCTCCGCGCTACCGCCCTGTCCCAGGCGCACCCCCACATGGAATCCGGGAATCCGAGGCTGCTCCCCAGCATGGGTCTCTCGCAGCCAAGCCACCTTGGTCGGTGCCCAGCCCAAGCCTTCGGCAAGCAGGGCGTCCAAGGGCAGGCCCGCTTTGACGCGCCCCACCAGCTCTTTGCCCTGGGCGACTGTCAAGTAACCACGATGAACGAGCAACGCTAAGTAACGCAGCTCGCCAGGCTCGGGCGGCAAATCTTGGGGGGGGGAGGTCATTTGGGGGGAAGCATAAAGCCGGAATGTCCGCTGAAGCGAACAGTGTAGGAGGGAAAGACTCGATTCGCGACACAACAAACAGGACGTTGCCATGGTCGCCGGGGTTCCCAAGCAACTGAGCGCATCAGGAAGCCCCAATTCCTCGGCCTCCGCTCCCCCGTCCAAGTGATCCATAACGTGCACCGAACTGGGAGAATGACCGACTTGATGGACCTGCTAGCACGATTCTCGGGGTCCGGTTCAGTTGGCTCTTCGCAGGTTCCGATTGATCTGGCTAAGGGCCCATTCCCCAGCCCTTGCTACCTACTCTCCTTGCATCCAAGCAATTCCCCTTATTCGCCAGTTCGTGGACTCCGTACATCAAAACAGCGTTTTCCGCTATTTTGATCTCGCCGATTCTTTCGTCGAGATCCAAATTGCCGATTCCCGTAGCCTGCCCGTGCCCGGCAAGCCTAGCCTCGATAAGGCTGGCTACCGGCGACTGGTGATCGGGACATGCATGCCCGAATTCCGGGAAGACGTGCCCCACGCCATCGAGACCCTCTTCCCCGAGGATCCGCTGCTGGTCGAAGACATCCTGTACCAGCTCTGCATCGAGGTCAATCCGGGGCTCAGCATCCACGAGGTGCGCCTGGAGACGATGCCGCTCGAGTCCCTTTCCGAGCAGCAGCTCGAAGTTCAAAGCGCCGCGGATCGGGAAGAGATGCGCCGCCAGCTCAGCGCGACGATTCCTGGCCTGGAAGCCCGACTGCAAAAATCGGTGCTGGGTCAAACCGAAGCCACGCATGCCACCGCCCGCGCCATGGCCCGCGCCGCCGTGGGACTGGCCCAAGATCAGCGCCCCCTAGCCTCCCTGCTCTTCACCGGCAGGACCGGCACCGGCAAGACCGAACTGGCGCGCGTGCTCGCCAAGGAATGCATGGGCAACGACGCCCTGGTACGCATCGACTGCTCCGAGTTCGCGCTCGCCCACGAGTACTCCAAACTGATCGGCGCGCCCCCCGGCTTTGTGGGCCACGACGACGGCGGCCAGCTCACCGACGCGCTGCACAACAACCCTGCCTCCATCGTGCTCTTCGACGAGGTCGAAAAAGCGCACCCCAAGCTGCACAACCTGATGCTGCAAATCCTCGAGGAAGGCGCGCTCACCGACGGCAAAGGCCGCCGCGTATCCTTCGAGAGCGCCGTGGTCATCCTGACCTCCAACGTGGGCGCCGACGAGGTGCGCCGCTCCTCCCGAGCCATGGGCTTCGGAAACTCCTCACGTGTGGAACACTCCGCCATGCAAGAGATTACCGAGACCGCCCTCGCGGGCACCTTCAGCCCCGAGTTCCTAGGCCGCCTCGACGAAACCATCGTCTTCGCCGACCTGGACCTCAGCATCGTGCAGTCCATCGCCTCGGGCCAACTCTCCGAACTCAAAGCCCTAGCCGGCCGCCGCGGCATCCAGTTGTCTTTCACCCCCGCCGTGGCGCGCTGGGTCGCACAACGCGCCTTCAACCCCGCCACCGGCGCTCGCGAAGTGCGCCGCATCGTGCGCCGCGAAGTCGAGCCCTTCCTGGTAGAAGAACTCTGCCGCATGAAAGCCGATGAGAGCCCGACCCTGCGCTTGGGTGTGAAGAACGGACAACTGCGGCTGTTGGGTTAGCGCACCGCTTGAGCTGTGCCCTCCCGGCGCGTAAAGTCCCCTCGTGTGTATTCCTTCCGATCCGAGTAAGACCATCGCTGCGGTGTTCCTGTTGCCCGCTTGCGACATGGGTTGCACGTTCTGTGCGAGTGATTTGGGATTTGATCGCATGGGGTTTGGTCAGGCTTGTGAATTGATCCAGGGGCTTTGGGATGCGGGCTATCGTATTTTGGTTTTGGGCGGAGGCGAGCCGGCGCTTTGGCGCGATGGAGTGAAGCGGTTGTCAGACTTGGGGCTGTTTGCGCAGGGTTTAGGGTTTGTGGTCCAGGTCAATACCAATGGCATTCGGTTGGGTGAGGGCTTTGAGAGTCGGTCCGGAATCGATCGCTATATTTTCCCCATGGATGGTGCCAGCGCGGCGCGTCACGATTCGTTGCGCGTGGTCTTGGGGCCTGAACCGGATGGGCATTTCGAGGTGGTACAAGAGCGCGTGAAGGCTTGCGTGCGCGCGGGACGCAGCTTCTCGATCGGAACGGTTTTGACCTCCAAGAACCTTGGGGAGCTTTCAGATTTGATCGATTGGATGCGCGCGCGGGTCGCAGAAGGCGCGCAGATCCATGCGTGGCACCTGTACCGTTTTCAAGCCGTGGGGCGCGGAGGAAAATCCGCCGGCGCCGAACTGGCTATCTCGAGCACAGACTTTCGAGCCTTATGCGATCGAGCCAAGGCGGCTGGATTGCCCTTCCCCGTGTGGCGACGCGACGACATGATTCGTTCTACCACCGTGGAGTACTTTTGGTTCCAGGATGGATCGTTGCGCGTTGGCACCCAGGAATGGGGCCGCGAGCCGGGCTCCTTGCCTTCGACCGGATCGTAGACACGCGCGCCGTTCGCCGTTCGCCGTTCGCTTTTCTACTCTGTCCTGCTCTGCTCTGTTCTGCTCTGTTCTGCTCTGTTCTGCTCTGTTCTGCGAAGTCCGGCTCCGCTAAGACGGCCGAATTCCCGCTACTCTCTGGCGAGGACGCACAGGTCCAAACCCATTTGTCCCCGGGGATCGGCCTGCAGTTGGGCGGCCACTTGGCTTCCCAAAATGGCGCTCAGTACGCGCAACGCTTCGGCTTCGTTTTCAAAGCGCATGGTGGTCGCCACGGTTTTCACAGGTACGAATCCGTGTTGCTCGACCAGGGGTGAGAGTTCGCCGAGCCCTTCGTCGTCCACCATATTGCGCAGGGCCTGAAAGTCTCCGGAGTTTGCGTTCTCGACCACCCAAATACCGGGCTTGCCTGGGCCGGAAGATTGCGGATCGAGTACGCGCTCGCACTCCGCCAGCAGCCGCTCGCGAACTTTGGGGCGCAAATCGAGCAGGACCCAACTCATCACGATGCGATCGAAGCAACCCGCGGGAAAGGGCAGAAACTCGCCGCGGGCGCGCAGCACATGGGCCGGGGACAAATCGCCCGCATGGTCCAGCATCTCGCTTTTGGGTTCGACCGCCACGTACGTACCCGCCGATTCTGCGATGTGCCGCGTGAGCCATCCGGTTCCGCATCCGATTTCCAAGACTCGCCGTCCCGCCAATGCGGACAGCTCGGCCAGGGCCACCGCCGCCCGTCCCTCGGGGTCCTCCGCGCGCTCAAACCTGCGAAAGAGATCGGGCTTGTCGCGGTAGACCTGGGTCCAACGCTCAAGCTTGCGGGTTTCCAGGGCTCGCTCTGTGAAGGTCCGTGCCATGGGCCGCACGGTAACCTGCTCGGACATCCGTCGGGTCTCGAAAAGCGGAGGATCCTGGTAGCTTGCGATTTGCTTCGATCAGGGTTCTACTTGTTCCCCAATGCAACGCCCTCCCTTCTCCAACTTCTCCAGCGCAGACGGTTCGTGACGAATCCCCCCCCCCATACCACCCGCAGGCACTTCCATAGCCTCGACGGATTGCGTGGACTCGCGGCGCTCCTGGTAGCCATCTTCCACCTCTCGAGCATGCGCTACGGATTTGCGGGCTATGTGCTGGTGGACTTCTTCTTGGTGCTGAGTGGATTCGTTTTAGCCCACAGCTATCTGTACAGGGAGACGCCCGTGGGGAAATGGGAATTTGCCATTCGACGCTTTGCGCGCCTTTGGCCCATGCATGTGGTGGCCATCCTGGTGATGTATGGCGCGATCCGTTATCCGCTGTATGGCAGCTTCTTTTCAGAGCCCGGTTCGAACGGGAACAACACGTGGGGCACGCTGCTGCAAAATCTGACGCTGACCCACAACATTGGACTGCCGCCCAATGGCCCTTATGTCTGGACTTGGAACCTGCCCAGCTGGTCCATCTCGGTCGAGTTCTGGGTCAACATTCTGTTCATCCTGCTGATCACAAAGCGCACGAAGAGTACTGGCTTATTGGTGCTCGCCATCGCCACCCTGGGTTTGGTGCTGCATGGGTCGGGATCCTTGGGCACCTACAATGAAAACTACTTCGGGGTTTTGAATTCGGGCATGTTGCGCGGCATCGGTTCGTTTGTGCTGGGCATCATTTCGTATCGACTGTACATGCGCTTTCACAAGGGAACGGTCGCAAGCTGGAAGGCCACGCTCATCGAAAGCGTCTGCGCCATGCTGGTGGTGGTATTTCTATTCGCCACCCATTGGGGTGTGCCGGCCTTGGAGATCTTGGCCCCCTTTGCCTTCGCCCTCATGATCCCTTTTTTCGCCTGTGAATTAGGATCGCTCACACGCGGCGCAGGACGGCTCAAATACCTAGGCGCGATCTCATATTCGGTCTACCTCAACCATATGGCCATCGCTGTTCTCTTCAGCCACAAGTGGATCTCTGTCCATGTCTCGGAGAACCCCAGGCTCCTGATCGAATTGGTCGTGCTGCTGATCTTCTCGCACTTTACTTTCCAGTACGTCGAACGCCCCAGCCAGCGTTTCTTGTTGAAGCACTTGCTACCCAAGCGAACCTAAATGTTCGCGCTGGGGAAACCTCCCGAGCATGACAGCAGACCCCCAGCTCGCCGCTCCGATGCTCAACCGCACCCTGGGTTCGGCACGGGCCCTTAGGAATTTCTGCCCGTAGGAAGCGACGCCGACAGGCGCCCCGACGCGTTTAAAGGGGGACGAGGACAAGACCCTGGGCCTTGTCCTCGTCCCGGTATTCACACGGCACCGTCAATATTTTCGGGTGCTAGGGGTGCCTTTCAGCGCTTGTCTTTTGCGCGCCTCTTGCCCTTGGCTTTGGCATCGGCTTTGGCATCGGCTTTCTCTTTGCCGAGCCCCCTACGGAACTCGGTGAGGCGCTCCTGGCCCTCGTCCTTGGTGATCTTACCTGACTTGACCGCTGCATCGATGCGCGACTTCATGGCGTCATATTTCGCACCTAGATCCTTGCCCTTCTTGCCCTCCTTGTTGTCGGAGGCTTTCTTTTCCTCGCCTAGGCTTTTCCTAATGGCCAGCAATCTCGCTGTGGCTTCTGCTTGGCTCAACTTGCCCGCCTTTACACCTCGCTGCATGCGCAACTCAGCGGC
>JBLFXY010000179.1:0-8250 GCA_047611645.1 Glaciecola sp. | reverse complement strand
TGCCCCCCGGGAGCCGTCTCCATTCAACAGCGTTTCGAGATCTTGCTTGGCGAAGTAGTTGTTGGCGCCTCCAAGCACCACGATGTTGAACTCGCTGGTAGAGGATCGGAGCGTGTTCTTGATCCAATCGTACTGCGGGGTCCCCTTGGCCAGGTCTGTGACATAAGAGATGTACAGGAAGTTGATGGATCCCTGCACCTTGTCGTAATTGGCTGCCCCCGGTGTCCCAAGGATGTCTTCCGGGTAGGGGTGGGGGAACAACTCCTGAAAGGTCCGAAGATCCATGCCATCGATGAACGGCCAGCCAGAATCATGGTTCCCAGGGGCGATGTAGATGGGGGAGTGTTCAAGAACCGGGCGGAATATCTGGAAGAACGCCTTCTTCCAGCCTTTGTGGGTTGAGAGGTACACGCAGTCCCCCGTGTGGATTAGGAACTGCGGCCTGGAGCTTGCGATTGAGGACGCGAGCACCTGGTCCGGATAATGCCCCAGGTGCTCCGTGCCGTGGGTGTGCCCAACGACGGCAAAGCTGCGCGATCCATCGGTGGAGAAAATAGTGAAGTGCCCCGATCGAGTGAGGGTCTGGGTAGGGCCCTTGGTGAGCTCCCAGCGGTACTCTGATTCACTCTCCAGCCCGTCGAATCGAACGCTCTGTTGCTGGGAATCCTGCCCGGTGAATTTGCGAATGGCCCCGTCATGCAAACGGTTGAGTCTGATCTGGTCGGCGATGGGGTCCTGTTTCGCCAGGTGAGGAGTGCCGAATCCGAACCCAGGTCCACCAGATAGGGAGAAATGTCAACGAGGGTGCCCTCCTGTGGGATGTCGGATACCGGATCGACGGGGGCCTGCTGGTGATGCTTCGCTTTATCAGTTGCTTGAGGGCTAGTCGACGGGGTCGGCCCGCGGGCCAAAAGGGGTCGCTCCAGCAATAGGATCGCGCCCCAATACAGTCCTCGAATGAGAGTGTTCATCGCGGTCCAGCACAGTGGGGGAGCCTGCGACTTTCCAGCCAATCAGGCACAAGCGGCAGCGACGCATTATTGGAGATCCCATTTATGCTTCATGTGGAGGTGCAAGGTCCACCATGGGGCACTCCGCCCATGTTTGAGGGCAGGAAATTGCACAATAATTCGGGGGAGGTGTATGATTTCGGCCGCGTGGTGTCGATAGGCACCCATAGTTGCGCCGCACGAGTCCTCTTCTCCTGGAACTCGTAGGCCTCCTTTTTGCCCATGGCTGCCCCCACCAAGCTCCACTTTTCTCGATTTGAGTTCAAGTATCTCCTGCCGAAGGCGTTGCGCGCCGAGGTCGAGGCGGAGCTGATCAATTTTGTGGAGTTCGACCCTTTTGTGGAATCCCAACCGGATCACCGCTACCTGGTCCGCAGCTTGTATTGGGACGATGATGAACTGACGGCGTTCAACGACAAGGTCGACGGCATGTTGGTGCGCAGCAAGTTCCGTATTCGAACCTACACGCGGGATCCTGAAGAGGCGGTCCCCCGGTTTCTCGAGATCAAAGGGCGTAACAACAACCTGGTCGTCAAGCACCGCACCCCGATGGACGTGGGCACGGAACAGTCCTACGTTTCGAACGACGCCCTCGCCGAGTTGGTCATGGATCGGTGCGAGCCGGGGCCCATCCACCAGGAATTCAGCTTTCAGCGCTACCGGCGCCGAATCAAGCCTTACGTCCTGATCGACTACCAAAGGCGCCCCTATATCAGTCGATTCGATTCTGAATTCCGATTGACCTTTGACGAAGAGCTACAAGCCACCCAGACCGGTTGCCTCTTCCCCAAGCCCACCGACCGATCCGTCAGGGTCGTGCCGGGTTATACCGTGATGGAAGTTAAGTTCCGCCACCATCTTCCCTCCTGGTTCCACCGAATCATCCAAGGCTACGAGCTTCGGCGCCTTTCCTTCTCGAAAATTTGTGAAGGAACGATCGCGCTAGGAATCGGATCCGACGATTGATCTTCCCCCCAAGTCCTTCATGTCTACCTCGTACTTCGCTGTAGTTCAGAGCAACAATCCTTTTGGCGCCGAAGGTGCCGAAACTCTGTCTAACATCTTCGCATACTCCTTGCCTGAGATCGTGCTCAACACGGTGTTGGCCATCGTGATGGGAGTGTTGATCGCTGCTATCTACCGGTCCACTCACAAGGGGTTGTCCTATAGTCAGTCGTTCACTCAGACAATTGTGTTCATGTCCATGATCGTGGCTCTGGTCATGATGGTCATTGGATCGAGCATGGCGCGGGCCTTTGCTCTGGTAGGAGCCCTCTCCATCATTCGTTTCCGTACGGTGGTAAAGGACACGCGCGATACGGCCTTCGTGTTTGCAGCCCTGGCCATGGGTATGGCAGCTGGCACTTCGAGCTACGAGCTTTCGGTGGTTGGATTTGTTGCGATCGCCATTGTGACATGGATTCTGCACATCACCAATTTCGGTGCCCTATACAAGAGTGAGTTCATCTTGCGCTTCGTCTTCGATCAATCAGAAGACAGCGCGGCCTACCTTGAGAAGATCAATGAGTACGCCAAGCGCTCGAGCCTGCTGAACATCGAGCCTTCAAGCGATGGGCAACTCCTCAAGCTGACCTATGACATCCAGATGGCCAGCGAATCCGAAGCTCAAAACTTCATCGGCTCGCTTGGCAAAGTGGTGGGCGTCTCCGAAGTTGTCCTTATCGTCAGCAAGAACGATATCGACTACTAGGACGTGCGGGAGCCCTCCATGGGCCTCCGATGCCGCCAAAGTTGCGCTGTGATACCTTCATGACGCAACCCATTGGGTAGGCAAGGCGGTTTGTGAGGGGGTCTAGCACTCTAAAAATATCTACCCCTCCGTATGGTCCATCTTCTCAACATCGCTCGCGCACTTTCAGGGCTGCTCGCCTTGGGTGGCGTTGTGACCTTTGTGTTATGGACTTGGTATCCGGAGCAGGTGTTGCGGTTCGACGAGGGGGTTCGCAAGCACTACATCGGATCCTTTGGTCGTGAGATCGGCGAAGCAAGGCGTTTGATCGGGGAGGAGCCCGAGCGAGCGGAGGCTTTGCTGGCGCCCATCGCCGAGAAGCTGAGCGCCTACCGTCGAGAAGATGTTCGGTTTCCCCAGGCGCGGGCTGTCGCCCTTCTGCGGGCCCAGACCCTCTCCAAGTTGGGGGACTACAAGGGCGCCATCGGGGCACTCGACTTGTATCTCCAGCACGCACCCCGGGACTTGGTGGTGGCTGTGGAAGCCGTGAAGGTGCTGCTGGCCAGCGGTGAGGGAACCGATCTGGTTCTCGCCAAGGAACGGGCCCAGGCCCTCTTTGAATGGTTGCCGACTTCGCCTGAGGTGGCACGGGTTTACTTGGCCATTGTGGCAATGGAGTCGGATCGGGTCCAGTACACCTCCGCCCTGCAGGCTGCGCTCGTCATGGTCAGGCGGCCGGACCAGGCCTATCAGAACCACAAGAAAGCCTGGGATCTCTTTTGGAGCGCGGATAATTACTTCCATGGAGGAGCGCGCACATCTAGCCAGCCCACCATCCAAGGCAATCTTCTCTCGGTGTCTTTTGACGCACCCGCCGGGCAGTCCTTTGTCCGGCTCGACCCGCCCTTGTACTGCATCATGGATTGGGCGGCGCCGATCCTGATCGCGGAGGTGGATGGGCAAGCCACGGAATGGGCCCTGCCGAAGGATGGCAGGACGTCTGGCATGCAATCTCATGCGCTCGGCCTTTCCGTGGAGGGAACGATCGACCCTTGGATTGAGATTCCGCTCCCCGAATCCCTGAAAGCGACGGCCTTCAAGCTCACCTTCTCCGCCGAGCTGTCGTTGTTTCCCTCCTGGTTGCGTGAACACGCAGCGAGCAGCGTGGGGAGGGACCTGGCGGTGGAGTTCGCAAAAGCAGGTGATTGGACTGCCTACAACATGATGCGTCGAGCTTGGTTGAACGCGAGAAAGATGGAACCGATGCATTGGACCGGCCCGGAAGGATTGGAAGAGACCGTCTTATTGGAAAACGAGGGGATGCTCTTGTTTGAAAGGCAGTGGGAAGTTGTCGGGGAAGTAAGCGAACTCGTCGTGACTTTCCCTGCCCTGGTCGGTGATCGAATTCTGCTCGAGCAATGTCGCGTTAATGTGGGCGACCAGGAGTCGGACTGGCTCGTAAGTGCTGAGCTGCCCGAATTCCAATGGCGGGGCGTAGAATGGACCACCGAAGGCGGGTTGGTGACTTCGGATCAACCCAGTTTGCAGTGGAAGCCGGCCGCTCCCGTTGCGGGCCGCGTTCAGTGGGATCTGAAGGGAGCCATGCAATGAAATACATCTCACTCGCTTGGCGCTGGAGCCTGGTGGTTACCTTGCCGCTGACCGCGCTTTTTGTCTTCTGGGGCACGTTCACGGGCCTTAGATGGTGGGACTTTGGCATCCGCCACCTGACGGCCGAGAATTATTCGCTTCACTCCGTGGGCAGGCTTGAGATGTCCCACATGACGCGCTCTGCGCGCGTTTCGGCCAATCGCATGGGGCTCGAGGAAGCGGTGAAACAATCGAACCTGCAACTCATGCAGTTGTTCATTTCCAAGTCGTCGCTTTCGGAATTGGAGTCCTTCCTGCCCGACTCCGGATACGAATACAAGAAGGCCAGCCTAGCGTACAACGACAGCCTTCAAAAAGTGAAGGTGCGTTGGCGTGGAGATTCTTCGTACCACTGGGGTTACTGGAAGAAGTCGTGGCGTATCAAAACCAGTCAGGCTGCATTGTACGCCGGCATGCGCAAGTTCAACTGGATTGCGCCGCGTACCTCGGAGCTCTTCAACAATCACTACGGCCACCGATTGGCGGATCGGATGGGCATGATTGCGCCCAAGTCCGAAGTGGTTCCCGTGTTTGTGAACGGGGAGTATGAGGGCATTTATGCGCAAACGGAGCAGATGGAGGAACTCACCCTCCGGCGCTTTGGCCGCATGCCCGGTGACATTTATGGCGGCGACATCGCAGGTCGCGATTTGTTCACTGCGATCGACATGCAGCTCTTTGCCCATCCGGGTGCTTGGAGCAAGATCGCGATCAATAATCACTTCGAAGAGCAGGCCAGGGATCCCCTTGTACACCTGTTGAAGTTGATTCGGGACTACGAGTCTCCGGTGGCGCAAAAGGAATTGTCCGAACTGTTGGACATGAAGCAATTCGCCATATTCAGCGCCTACGAGTCCCTGGCATCGACCGTGCACTACGACTTCACCCACAACTGGCGACTGTACTACGACCCGTGGGAAACGAAATTCTTGCCCATGTTGTGGGACCCCGTTGCATGGCACAAATCCTGGCGCCCCCGTCCCGGAGTCGGGGTGCGCTTTGATGTGATCTCGAGTCCCATGCACTTGGCACTCTTTCACAATGCGGACTTCTTGCGCGAGCGGGAGTTGGCCTTCCAAGAGTTTTATAAGACCGGGCGTGCAGAAGCGTTCCTCAGCGAAATCCAGCAGACGAACAAGTCCGTGGATCCGTTGATCGATCACGACGGCAATATGGTGTCTGGAATGCGCATGCTAGAGCCCGAACAGGTGCGAGCGTCCCTAGCCGAGCTGGAGCGGGTTGTGGCTGACGTCTTCTTGCAGCAGCGGGAGCATCATCTGGGCAGTGCGAGCTCGACCGTGCGCGTTGAGGATTTGGGCCAGGGCAAGTGGGCCATCGAGTTGGATGGCCGACGTCAGTTGACGGCCCTCGAATTCGTTTTGAACACCCAGGTGCCCAGTTCCATTGACGCAGTCGTCTCCTGGAGCGCCCAGGGTGCTCCCCAAATGGCGGATGTGGGTGGGGGCGTGCTGGTTGCGGACAATGTGCTCACAGTGCAAGTACCCCTGATCAGCCGCCATGAAATCATCGCCCCGTCGATGGTCATTGCGGAGACGCCTAAAAACTCCATGCGGACGTCCCCCGGTCACTACGGGCTGGACCTGATGGGCCTTCCGGATGGTGTAGCCACGATCGATGTTCGTGCGCACTTCGCGGACGGCTCCTCCATGGCCTGCGATCGCGCGGCAGGTCTGGTTCCCGTGGATATGGGGAACATCCAACAGCTGGTTCCCGCCAATCCGCGTAGCGTTCCGACCTTTTGGAGCGGCGAGGTCCGCTTGGATGGCTTGACCGAGGTGAGTGACCTCGTCGTCGAGCCCGGCACGACCATCCTTTGCGGGCCGGGCGCCACCCTGTGGGTTCGGGGTCGCATGCTCGCCCGTGGCCGTGAGGACGCTCCCATTCGATTCCAACCTGCACAAGAGGGTCAAGAGCCGTGGGGCGCTTTCATTCTGAAGGGCGAAAAGGCGAACGGGTCCCAACTCGAACACTGTATCTTTGAAGGCGGTAGCGGATGGAAGCATCCCCTGGAGGAATACAGCGCGATGGTCTCCATCCATAGTGTGCAGGATGTGCGCTTTGTCGATTGCCTATTCCAAGACAGTAAAATCGTGGACGACATGGTCCATGGCGTCTATTCGGAGATCCTGTTCCGCGGCTGTACATTCCGCAACTCCCTCTCGGATGCGCTGGACATGGACATCAGCTCCGTGAAATTGGAGTCCTGCACGTTCATCGCCAGTGGCAACGATGCCCTGGACTTGATGACCACAATAGCCTCGGTGGTGGATACCCAGTTCTTGGATAGCGGTGACAAGGGCATCTCGGTCGGCGAGCGCAGTAAGCTGCTCATCATGCGCAGTCTCATTCAAGGTTGCGAAATCGGCATTCAACCCAAGGATGATTCGGTGGCGCTGGCCGTGAACGTGGATCTGATCGACAACCGGGTGGCACTCGACGCGTACAAGAAAAACTGGCGCTACAACTCTGGCGGTTATGGAAAGCTGGTGAACTGCTGGATCTCTGGAGAGGGAAAGTCCATCACGGTCGACAAGCACTCGCAGGCTTGGGTTGCTGGCAGCTACATGGAGCGCACTCTTTTGGAGGGCATGCATACTCGCGTGCACCAGGGGAGGGACAATGCGTACGGTGTGAGCCACTCCCAATCTCGAAACGCAAACTCGTTCGTGATGGGGAGCGCACTTCGCGATTGGGGACTCGATCTAGCCTTCTTCTTAGAAAATGCACCAAGACTGCTCCTGAATTCGCGCGGGCAGATCCCATCGCCCAAGCAGGAAATGACCCATCCCAAGTGATTGCGAGGCCGTGCTACTCAGCCCGGCTTATTCACCTGGCACCTAAATTAGACCCACCAGATCGCACCTAAGCCGCGCAGTGGAGGGCAGTGGGCACCTGCAATCTGCAATCTGCAACAAGGGAGCGACACCGGATGGGGTCTGGCCAATGGTGCCTCTCGTGGACGATCAGTCTCAACAGTCCCGCATGCAATGATGCGGGGCCTTCCCGATACCTATATCGATTGGAAGATCCAGCCTAATAGAGCCAGGCCTTGGTGACTTTCAGGTTCGGGTGGGCGGTCGTGCCGATCAGTTTTAATTGAACTTCCTTGAGTTCAAAGGATCCGCCCCGAATGGGTCGTTGCGAAGGGATGGGGGCGGCAGCCATCTTGTCCTGACCGGAAAGCGAGTGGTATTGGGATCGGAAGCCGGCCTCGCCTCGGTTGAGCCTGGACTTGGGAACGCAAGTGAGGGTGTATATGACCTTGCCGCTGGAAAGGCCTTCCAACTTGAATTGCAGACCACTCAATTGGTCCGATCGGATGCCGGGTGATATGGGGTACCGCAACATGATTTGCCCTTTCGTAGGATGGAGTGTTGGCGCTGGTAGGTTGAGTACAGGTTCCCGTTCCCTACGCGAGTGGATCCAGTGGACCTTGCCAGCCTTACCCGCGGCATTCATTTCACGAAAAATCAAATGCTCAGCTGTGGCGGTTGCATCCAACCAAGGGTGCGGTTGTTGGTTGGCCGTTCCGAGACTGAAGATCGGATACCCGGAGGGCTGGGTTTTGACTTCTCCCGGTGCAGAGCCGTCGCCACGTAGGACGGCGTCTACCCTTTCCGAGCTCAATAGGGAGCGCAAGGCGTCCTTGTCGTAGTAGTTGTTCATGCCCCCAAGCACGACCACATTGAACTCACTGGTGGAAGCCCGCAGGGTCTCACGAATCCAATCGTGTTGCGGTGTGCCCGCCGCGAGGTCGGTGACGTAAGACAAGAACAGGAAATGCACGGACCCTTGAATCCGGTCGTAATAGGCGGCGCCGGGCGTGCCAAGAATCTGCTTGGGGAAGGGATGGGAGAACAGTTCCTGGAATGGGCGCAG
>JBLFXY010000178.1:0-8266 GCA_047611645.1 Glaciecola sp. | reverse complement strand
GGGCTATCGATTCGCCAACGCGGGGAGTTTCCCCAAGGAAGGACAGCGCGTGGTCAACGGGATGGTTGCCGAATTCCAAGCAAAATTCGACCAGCTAGGCGAGTTGAAACGGCAGGGCCAGCTGACATCCGCACAGGTGGCAACCCAAGCACGCCAACTCCAGGTGAACATCGAGCGCCGCATACGCGTCCAATCAACCACCCCCCGGGGGCAACGTAGAGCCTTGGCGGACCGGGCCTTCGGGTTGGAAGTGGGGGAGATCCAATGGATCCCCAGGGACCCTGCTCGTACCCTGAAGGGCTTTTACCTGATGCGCCGAATTCGCTAATCAGGGGCCCGGCCGCCTCCCTGACAGCAAGCCAAAAATCAGCTCTGGAGCCCATCAGCTAGCGCCACAGGCCGGGGACTGCTATTCTCCCCGCACCATGAAGCATGACTCCAATTCAGAGGACAGCCCCAGCGAGCGGCGTCACTTTATTCAACTGGAAATCGACGGCGACCTCAAGCGAGGCCGCTATACGCGTGTTCAAACCCGATTCCCTCCGGAACCCAATGGTTATCCCCATATCGGGCACGCCAAGGCCATTTGCGCCGATTTCGGTTTGGCTAAGGAATATGGGGGCCTTTGCAACCTGCGCTTTGACGACACGAACCCATCGGCCGAAGAGGACAAGTTTGTGCGCGCCATCAAGGAGGACATCCAATGGCTCGGATTTGATTGGGGCGAAAACCTCTACTTCGCTTCGGACTTCTTTGAAGAGCTGTACGGATTTGCACAGCATCTGATCCGAACGGGTTTCGCCTATGTGGACAACCAGGATTTGGAAGCGATTCGTTCCGGCCGCGGGAACCGTTCACGGCCCCAAGATCCCGGCCAGAACAGCCCATTCCGCGATCGCACCGCCGAAGAAAACTTAGAGCTATTCGCCGCCATGCGCCGCGGAGATTTTGAGGAAGGTGCCTGTGTGCTTCGAGCCAAGATCGACATGGGGGCCGCCAACCACCTCTTGCGTGACCCGGTCTTGTACCGCATCCAAAATGCGAACCACCACCGCACGGGTGATGCATGGAAGATCTATCCCACCTACGACATGGCCCATGGTCAATGCGATGCGCTGGAGAACGTCAGCCACAGCCTTTGCTCCCTTGAGTTTGAAAACCACCGGCCTTTGTACGATTGGCTGCTGGAACACCTTCCTCTAGAACACAAACCTCGCCAAATTGAATTTGCGCGCCTCAACATTTCTTACACCGTGTTGAGCAAACGCTTCCTCAAGCAACTCGTGGAGCAAAAACTCGTCGACGGATGGGATGACCCGCGTCTGCCTACCTTGCGTGGCATGCGTCGCCGTGGATACACGCCGAGTTCCATTCGCAACTTCTGCGCACGAATCGGTTTGGCACGAACTCTCTCCACGGTCGAGCTTAGCTGGTTGGAAGATGAACTTCGCAAGGACCTGAACCCCGTGGCCCTTCGGCGCATGGCTGTATTGGATCCGGTCAAGGTGGTCATTGAAAACCTTGAGGAGCATGAGGCCATCGCCTGCCAGGCGGTCAATAATCCCGAGGACGAAAGCGCGGGTACGCGCGAAGTGCAACTGCGCCGCGAAGTCTGGATTGAGCGGGATGATTTCCGCGAAGAAGCCAACCGCAAATTCTTCCGCTTGAAAACGGACGGCTATGTGCGCCTGCGCTATGGCTTTGTGATTCACTGCCACGGCGTCGTCAAGGACGATAACGGCGAGATCCTTGAGCTGCGCTGCACCTATGATCCTGAAACGGGTGGTGGCAAAACTCCGGAGGGCCAAAAGAAGGTCAAAGGAATCATCCACTGGGTAGCCGTCCAGGATGCTGTGCCCGCGACCGCACACCTTTACGACGCGCTATTCACGAGCCCGAATCCCATGCAAGACTCCGATGGAACGGACTTCGTCGAGCATTTGAACCCTGAGGCTCTGGTTGTCAAAGAGCATTGCCAACTCGAAGCTTCACTGCGTGACGCCGAGCCCGCCCAGCACTTCCAGTTTGAACGACTGGGTTATTTTGTGCTCGACTCGGAATCCCAAGCCGACGGCGGATTGCGCTTCAACCGCGCGGTGTCCCTGCGGGACAACCGCCCCAAGGCCAACGCGTAGCATTTGGGGGGCCAGGCCACAGGCAAGCATGCCCTGTGGTCTGGCCGCACAAGTGTTTCAGGGGCAGTGTCCGGACGACACGACCACACTGTCGATGGCGGCTTCCACAACACTTGGGGGCGAGCCGTCCTTGGCTAGGAAGCGCAGGTGTAAAACCCCTGGAATGCTTCGCTCCCATTGGGACAAATACGCGTTGGACAAGCGAACGGATTGCCATTCCCTGCCGGTGTCAAACCCGGAGCGCCACACTGGAATCCAGGGTCCCTGGATCCCGGACCAGGAGCACTCCAAGGTCAAACGATCTTCACCGTTCTCGTTGACTAGCCCGAGGAAATATTCAAATTCGATTTGCAAGGGTCCGAACTCCACGGCAATCGGAGGCGAGATCACCTCAACGCGGCCGCCGTCCACATCGCTATTACCCCAATAGTTCCCAGTCAAAAAACACCAGCCATCCCCTCCGGCATCCACCGACGGAGCGATGGGCCAATCGGGATCCGCAACGGGAATCGCGCGTGTCCAATAGCCCGCTTGGGCCCCTCTTTGCAAAGAGATCCAACCTCGATTGATACTCAGGTCATCCGAAAACGTAGGCAACATTTGCATGCTCCGATTTTCCAAGGGCTGCTGCAAACCGGGTTCGGGCCACAACACCTCTCCGCACTGCAGCGTGTCCAACCAAACCAAAGTCCGCGATAGATCTCCACATACGGCTGGGGGAATGCTGCCCGAATAGCGACCTTCACCGATCAAAATCATCTCGACTTCCCCGGACTCCGTATCACCCGAATACCTCAAACGGGGAGCTTGGACCAGTTCCAATTGCGTCGCGATCTGAATAGTCCATGGCTCTCCCGGTTCACGGTGGGGCGAATGGACTGCAAGAACCGGGGACCTACGCGGCAAACAAGTATCCAGGCGCTGCTCCATGGTTCGTACATTCTCGGGATGAAAACGAAGTTCAATGCGATCCAATCCCCCGGGGCAAAAATGACAGGAACTCATGACGGTGCCGAGTTGAGAACAGTCGCGCACGTGCGCGCAGTTTCCCAGCGCTTGGGTCGGTGCGCAGAAGTCCAGAGGCGGGCAATAGTCTTGGGTATGGTGCGCACCCAAGTTGTGGCCCAGGCCGTGCAAGAGCGCTATGCCTGCAATACGGGAATCGGGCTGGCCGTATGTGTCAAGTCGCATCGTATGCACGCCATAGGACTCCAGCGAGCCGCAGATCCCATCCTGTCCTGCCAGGCTCAAGCCGCTACCCACGCCTGAGAAAAAGTGGCTCAACTGCGTGGGCACCGGCGCCATTCCCGGCCAGAGAGCTTTGAACTCCTGTAGCAGCATCTGCGCGGATCCACCCGTGTCCGGTGTGCTCCAATCGTCTTCATAAACGTGCAAGCCCAAGTAGGGGACTTCCAATTCCACGGATAAATCCCTCCGCAGAACATCCTGGGCCATCAGGATATTCAAAGTCAACCAGCCGGCCGCCTGCTCCGAATCAGCGAACAGGGCTGAGAACTGCACATCGGTTTCGATAGCAAGAGTGAGCGGCCGGATGCCGCAGACAGGAGCCTGTAACTCACCCGTAATCGCACTCGCATATTGAGCGCCAACGCTAAAATTCTCAAGACATGAATTCTGACTCAATGCTGCGCTAACAGTCATGGCAAGCCGTAGCGCTCCATCTGGAGTACCGGCCACTCGGAATGTCGCCCCCTGGGTATGAATCCACCCAGATGGAGGACCCGAAGCGGGGCAATGCAAATAGCAACGACCTCTGCTGGCCCCGGCGCCTTGAAATTCTCCCACCCAGAAACGACCGGATGAAGCCTGGGCAGGAACCCCATCCATGAAGACCTTGGGCAAGCGAGTGGCAAGCACCTGTGACAAGTGCACCCTGCCGGAATAGCCAGGACCTGTAACGGCGAAGGTTCGTATTGCCGATTCTGAAACACCCATCGCAACAGCAGTGTCAACAGCGTCGCCAGAGGTGTTAGCCACAGGGCCAGCCACAGGGCCAGTAGGGGGGTATTGCCAATTTCGCTCACCATAAACAGTCAGGGCGAACAGGACGGGGATCAAAAACATAAGAGCTCCATGGAAGGGGACTGCCCCCTAGACTGGGCCCCGCTTCGGAAGTGGCACTCAAAGTGTGAAACCTGGGCGCGCAGCCCGCTTACCCACAAAAAAAGCCCCACGCGATTGCGTGGGGCTTAGAAATGATCTGCGGCTTGTCGACTTACGGAAGCTCGGTCACGGTGATGTTTCCGAAGGCGACATCCGCGTGGTGGGCAACCAGCAGAAGCGATCCATTTGAGTTTGCATCCGTCACCGGAGTCGTGCGATCGAAGGTCCAGTTGGTAGGTTCAGCGGTCCCGAACTCCCACATCTTCATGCGGTATTGGGAGCCGCCACCCGCCAAGGACTCGCTGCGCAATTTCACCGAGTAGCGCACGCCGACTATGACGTTGTTGCTGGGCAAGACCTCGATCCCTTCGTCGTAACCGGTCCATAGCTCCCAACGCTCTTTGGTGTCAAACCACCGGTACAGGAAGCCGGCACCCACGGGATAAATGTTGTGATTCGGTTGGTTGTAAATCCCACCAGTGGTGTGACCCGTCCAGCGCGTGATGAAACCAAAGCCGTAAGAGCTGGTGCCCGTAGTGTAACCCTGGGGATCCAATGCAAGCACGGTGGCATCCAATTCCACCTCGTAGTTTTCCCATGCGGAGAGGCCTTGACCCTCGCCAATCGCGACCAGGCGGTCGTAGCCCAAGCCGCTGGGCTCGGTGCGCAACACAGGACCCAACCCCGGGTAGTTCTCAACATTCCATTGTCCGTCGACGATTTGCACGGCGTCGGAAGCATCCGCACCATTGTTCAAAACGGTGTTCCAATCGATGCTTGTGTTCGGGTTCCAAACCATGCCGTCCACGATCTCGAGGTTCAAACTCTGGTACGTGACATGGCCTTCATCGTCGGTGGCGCGCAGCAACAGGTCATTGGAGTAGATGCCACCGGCGGAGGGACCCGTGGTCAGATCGGTCAGGTAAAGCTCCACGTTGAAGTCGCCTTCGTTGGCCAAGCGCCAAGGAGCGTAAGTGATGGTGCGATCGTCGCCCATGGCCAAAGCCACCCAAGCACCGCCATTCAAGCGGTAGTGCAAGTTGACCGTATTGGCAAGGCGCACTTCATCGTAGTCCTGAACATTGCCTTGTACATTGACCTGAGGCTGTGCAAACCCGAGGTCGCCAAAGCGCACGCTGCGCGTCCCGTTCCCGTTATCGGAGGACTGCCAGACGGTGAGGGAAGGGCTGCCGATCGTGCCGTCGACCGGCGTGGTGACCTGGCTGAATGCCTCGCTCGTGCGTCCCGAAGCATCCATGGTCGTGATGCGCAGGAAGTAGGTGCTGCTCGGGAGCAGATTTGAGAGCAGACTCGACTGGGAGAATTGCAAGCCGCTCAAGGCCACTTGCCCATCGAGATACTGGCTGGTGCGGCCGTATTCGACCTGGGCCGAAGCGAGCTCGTCCGTGTTCCAGGAGAGTTGTACGTTGGAATAGTCTAGGGCTTGAACCTGCAAACCATGAACGAAAGGACCTGTGCCGTCGTTCGCTTTCAAACCATCTTCATTGCTGATGGGGTTGACGTTGCTTTCAACCGAATCGAGGACCATCGTGATGCCGGGGGCGGGATCGCCTTCAGAAACCACAACAACGCCCGCGTGGGCCACGATCAGGTTGCTCGTAAGGGTCGGGCCTGCCAGCCAGTTGATTCCATTGAGAGAGTACTCCTGGAAGTAGGAGTTCCCGGTACGGGTCACGCGCATACCGAGCGGTGAACCCGCGGGCCAAGCACCACTCTGCAAATCGGAGAACTGCATGTCCTGCAGGTTGCCCCCAGCGAAAGTGGCGGCGAACAACTGAAGCTTGTCGCCGTTGTACGCAAAGTCGAAACGGGCGAAGTTGTTTTCGTCTTGCTCGAAAATCAGGCCTTGCCCGGTCCCGTTGTTTCCCATGGCACCCATGAAGATCGCTTGTAGGCTTTGATCTTGATTTTGTACCTGCTGGGTCAAGCGCGCCGCGCCCAGGGTCATCCACGAAGATGAGACCACACCAGCGGGCACACCAAACTCTAGGTGCCCTGCACCGGAGGAGCTAGCCAGCATGCGCAGTTGGGCGGCACCCGTGGGGTCCACAAAGTTCCAACGGCCCTGATCCAAGTTGTTGGCAAAGAAATCGTCCGCTTCCAAGGCCGAGGCGGCCTGTGTGCCAAATCCACTCAAGGGCGATTGAGCGGTGAGACCATCCGTGGTCGAAGCGTTGATTGTGAACTGGTAGGCAGTGTTTGCCGTCAGGCCCGTCAGAGCCACCTCGTGGTGTAGCGCTTCCACATTGCTCAGCATGCTCTGGGAGAAAGGAGCGCCGGCGCCGTAAAACAGTTCGCCTGTCGACGGTAGGTTGGTATCCCAAGAGACCAAAGCGGTGCTGGAATCCACATCTCCTAGGGTGACCGTCAGGTTCAGTCCACTCCCGCCGGAGCTGGAGCCTCCTGAGCCCCCAGACGAGCAGCTGGCCAAGGTGGCCAGAATTGCGATCAGTGCGTATACGGTGTTGCAATCTTTGGTGTATGTCATAACTTTTAGGTCCCGGTCCCTCGTTGGCAGTAAATAGGACCCCGGTTGGGGGCCCCTTGCCCTAGAAACGTTTTCCTATCGCTAATAGCGGCTACTAGAGGCCTGTCCTGTCCATAAATTCAGTGGTATTATCACTCTCATAGGTCCGAGAATGAATCTCGTTGAGGGGCACGCATAGCACCTCAATGTCCTATCCCTATAATTAAGCACCCCACCCCCTAAAATGGGGCACCACCGCCATGAAAAACACGTTCGCAATCTCGCTCACCCTCCTCTTCTCCTCCGTCCTTCTGCCCTCCTGCGAGAAGGTCCAAGACGCCAGCGCATCCACCGTAGAAGCCGTTGGCAACCTGGATGCAGGCAGCATGAAGAACAAGGTCGGCGATCTGGTCGCCAAGCTGGGCGACATCAAAGACCTGCCCAGCGCCGAGGCGATCAGCGAGAAAGTGGGTCCCATGCTCGACGTGCTTGCCAAGGCCAAAACAATGCTCGCCGCCAATCTGGACACGTCCAGTATCACCGAGGCCATCACATCGCTCACCAGCCGTTTCGCCGGAAAAGCCGACATGATGGAAGCACTCGCGCCCCTAATCGAGCGCTTGACCGCATTGGTCCAGTAGCGATCTGAATCCGAGGGAGGGGTCACTCGATCGCGCGACTTGCGTATCGGGCGACCCGGCCCCTGTCCGCTCTCTCTCATCCCGCGCCCCACCAAACACCATGCGTCAATTATCCGTCCTAGCGATCACGCTCCTCGCCACTGTTTTCAGTTCCTGTCAAGGTGACCCTGAGAGCTCCTCAACCCCTGCGCAAGGCCTCGATACCGAAGCCAAAGTCGTTCAATCCACAGCAACTCCGCACGCTATGACCCTTCCTGAAGAATCGGTAAAACCCGCCCTAGAAATCGCGACTCTTGGAGCAGGCTGTTATTGGTGCGTCGAGGCTGTCTATGAGCAGCTGGACGGGGTGCAAAATGTGACCTCCGGATTTATGGGCGGTCAGGATGATAATGTGACCTACCGGCAGGTCTGCTCCGGGACCACCGGACACGCCGAGGTTGTGCAAGTGACCTTCGATCCGAAAGTACTTCCCTATGAGGACCTACTCGATTGGTTTTGGCGCTTGCACGATCCCACCACGCTCAACCGTCAGGGCGCTGACGTCGGCACCCAATACCGCTCGGTCATCTTTTTCCACACGGCCGAGCAGGAGCGTATCGCGCGTTTGAGTAAGGACACCTTGGGTGAGCGCGCGACCTTTGAAGATCCGGTCGTGACCGAAATCAGCGCGGCTTCCAAACTGATTGGAGCCCCGGGAGACCACCAAGACTACTACCGCGCCAATCGATCAGCCGGCTATTGCCAAATGGTGATCGCACCCAAATTGAGGAAGCTTGGGCTAGAGGAGTGACTAGAGGAGTGAAAGGACTCGATTGAGGCTGCACGCCAGCCCTGCGGCTGGACAGCCTACAAAAGGAACTCGAAATCCAAGGCGCCAT
>JBLFXY010000177.1:0-8380 GCA_047611645.1 Glaciecola sp. | reverse complement strand
GTTGCTTTGGGTCTTAGGAGGATGGAACGGGGGTTGCGTTCTACCTCGGCTAGGACGGCTAGCATGTCGGGGGTAGGTGTGAAGGGGATGCTCATAGGAAGTCTAGGCCCTCCATGCCGGGCGGGGGTTCGGGCGGGGGTGGATCGATGATAGCACGGAGGGCTTTTTCTGCTTGTTGGCGGATTTCTTTTGGGGCGCCGAGGCCGGTGCCGAGGCAGTCGTCCATGGCTTTGTTTTGTACGAAGATCTCGAAGAAGCTTTTTCGTTCTAGCTCGGGGAGGCTGTTGAAGCGGGTGGCGGCGGCTAGGACGGTGTAGGGTTCGATTTTGAACCAGTTGATTAGGTAGCGGTGGCGGGGTTCTTCTGGGTCGGGTTGGTCATGGCCTTCTTCGTAGGCTTCCTCGTCCTCGATCAGCAGGTCTTCTAGGGATTCCTCCATACGCCCATCGATCCACTCCCCGTGCTTCTCCCCCACTTCCTTGGGCACTGGAATCCCGTGCACCCATTGAATCGGTTCGACTCCGGTCATGTGGACCACGATTCCTGCAGCTGTTCGAGCACATAGGATTGTCGGGTCCATCAGTTTGGCCTGCGACAAAAGGTATTTCTGGCTGAGTTGCATCAAGTGAGCCCGCGCGGGTTTCATGACCACGCGCCGCAATAGCTCCTCGTAATCGAGCATCCCTGACAACTCCTCGTCCACTAGCACAGGGTCCTCAGTAGGAGGCCAGTGGTCCGGGGGGTCGGCAGAATTCATGGGAAAAAAGTGGGTCCCTGGCTGGAATGGCAGTTCCGTTGGGGAAATCGACCGTAAGCGTAAGGTTCGGAAAGCGCAAGGGGGATTCTTGTGGGGCGGCTTGGGTGGTTCGACCGATCCCAATCATGCGTTGGTTGCGATGCTTGATTGACGGTTAGGGAAGGGTTGTGATTTTTTTGAAATTATTTGTACCTACTTGGTTTCAACACACGGCGGGTAGGTTGTTGCGAGAGAGGTTCTTGGGTGTGTGAACTTGGGTTGAGCAACGAAGCGCGTGATGGCGTATTTGCGCGCCGCAGGCATAGGGGTTTCCTAGCGCACGGGGCGTGCGGCTACCTAGCTACTCCAAAATACATTGTGAGTTTGGCTATTCGTTAGTGGTGCGTGGGGATCTGTAGCTCCACCACTGCTGGTTTGTTTTCCTCGATTAGCACTCGCGTGGAGACAGAGCGGCCGCCGGGCATGGTGGTTACTAGGTTGAAGGTGCCGATGGTTAGGACTCCACGCTTGTAGCGGGCGGTTAGGGGTCAATGCTGCCTGCGCGGTCGATCAAGGATCTGACCTTCTTTGGACAACTCGGCCCCGATTCCTAAACGCGGCGCCGTATCAACGGACGGTGAATGAGATTCGTAACGGGCCTACCTGGCTCGGCTCCGTGAATGCATGCACTGCGAGGACGCCGGCGGGTCCAATGGGCACCAATCGCTCAATGGGTCGAATGGGTCCTGCGGCTCCAATCGCTTGGCTGTGAGCTTCCAAGCAGATAATGTTGGTGCGGAGTCCATAGGGTCCAACTAGCGCTGGCTCCGTTTTCGCATTAACTACGGTGGCGTTTGGATCACTCGGTTCCCATGTCTTCTCGCGTCATTTGCATGTCAACCTCGCTGACGCTCCCGTCCTGCTTGGACATTGCCACGTAAACGGCCAAGCGGTCGCCGTCGCGGTGTAGGGTCAAGCCTCCGAACCAGGCCGTCGATTCTGATGTTTCGATCAAGTGGAAGTCGGTGGTTTCGCCGGGCTCCTCCCATGGACGTAATTCGGGGGATAAGTGCACGAGGCGTAGGACGACGGCATCGCCCTCCTGCTTCATGGTCATGAACTCGTAGAAGTTCAACTCTCCGTCGGCGTTGATCAGGCGGAAGGTGCCGACCATTTCTCCGTTGAAGGTGGGGCTCCAGATCTCTTCACAGAGTCCGCCAAAACCTTCCCCCACCCAGCGGCCGGCCAACCAGTTCAGGTCTTGCACTTTTTGCGGACCCGTGGGCTCGGCCTTGCTGCGTATGTGTTCGGTGAGGCCGTCCTTTAGGGTCGGTGCGGTCAACGGGCCTGCCGATTGACTAGTGCTTTCTGCATCGCTTGGGAGGGATTGACAGGCGAAGAGGGGCAACAGGCAGAGGACCTGAACCAAAAACAAAGGGGTGCGCATGGAAAATGTGGGTGAAGTCATGGGGTGAGCCAGTATACAGCCCGCGGGTCCAGCGCTGCTGTGGCTCCGGGCAACTAGGCCCGGGTGCGGTCTGTAATACGGCGTGCAACTTATGGGTTTGCTGTACCGGATGCTGTGCGGCACTGACACACTTTGAAAAGCTTGTTACATTGCGCCTCGCCCTTTCCCACCATCCCATGAACATTCGCACGGTCACCATTTCCTTGGCCCTTATCGGCTTCACCGCCCTTCATAGCCTCGCAGGTCAGGACGCTAAGCCGCCCACCAGAAAGCAGCTCAAGACCTGGACGAAGGAATACTTGGAGATGGGTTCCAGGGCCATGGGCGAGGAACGCGTTAAGCAGTTGGAAATTCTGGCTGCGTTGAAGGCCGGCGAGCCGCTCACTCCTAGGGCGGAAGAGTCTTGGCGCAAGAAGCTGGGCAAGGCCTGGACGAAGCTGCCCGAGCTGCCCTTTGATAAAGGGGACGGGCACTATTGGGAGGATGAGAAACGCGGGCGCTACATCGTCGGCGGCAAGACCAAGAAGCCGGTGGGGCTCCTGATCGCCATGCACGGTGGCGGCGTGGGGTCGGCCGATGCGAGCGGGGCAGCTTCGATGTACGGACCGGCCGCAACCGAAAACAAGTGGGTCATGATCGCACCGCAGGCGCTCGAGGCCACCGAACGCGGCTGGACCGACTCGGGTACCGAGGAATGGATTTGGGATCTGGTCGAGCAGGCGCGGCGCACGTACAAGGTCGACGCGAACAATGTGGTGCTCTGCGGACACTCCATGGGAGGCTATGGATCGTGGACCCTGGGTGCGCATCATGCGGATCGCGTGGCGGCGTTGGCTCCGGCGGCTGGGGCTCCCACTCCGGTCATGCTAAGGGGTACGGAGGAGATCATCGACATCGATTGGGGTGTCGTGCCCAGCTTGCGCAATGTGCCCATGGTCGTTTTTCAGAGTATCGACGATCCGCGCGTGCCGCCGGGTCCGAACCAGCACGCGGCCAAAGAGGTCGCCAAGGCCAAGGAACAATGGGGTGGCTATGAAGGCTTCGAGTACTGGGAGCTGGACGGCTTTGCCCACAGTCCGCCGCCGGGCGGACCGAAGGCGCACTTCGAACGTTTGACCAGCTTGGTGCGCCAACCCGTTCAAGATGTGGTGATCTGGCAACCCGTGCTCGATTGGAAGCGCCAGTTCTATTGGCTGTTCTGGGAGCAACCCGCAGAGGGAGCCATCGTGGAAGCGCGCATCGATCGCGCCGCGAACAAGATCTCCGTGCAGGTCAAATTTCACAAGCAAGCGGAGCAGGGTAAGGGCCTCGCGGTCTTGCTCGACGAGACCCTGGTGGACATGGATAAGGAAGTGGTCGTGGAATACAACGGGCAGGAAGTCTTCCGTGGATTGGCCCAGCGGCGGCTGGAGGTCCTGTTCGACACCGCGACCAGCGGGGACCCAGGAAGGCTGTACTCCTGCAAAATTCCCCTCCAATAGGGGAGCGTCCCGTGAAAGTGTGTCTTGCCCAATAGGTGCACCCCACTTACCGGGTACAGTGGCCAGCCATGTTCTCCCTTGAGCACGTTTCGATCCGCTTCGCCCAGACCCAGGCCCTGGATGACATCAGCCTGACCATCGCCCCGGGCGATACGACGGTTTTGATCGGGTCTAGCGGCTCCGGCAAGTCCACTTTGCTACGCATGTTGGTAGGCCTCGTGCATCCTGATCAGGGCGACGTGCTGTTCGACGGACAAAAGCTGAATCCTATCGACTTCAAAAGCCTACGTCAGCGCATCGGATATGTGATTCAGGAGGGCGGCCTCTTCCCCCACCTGGACGCCACGCAGAACATTTCCCTGCTGGCGAAGCACTTGGGGCGCGACCCGCAGGTCGATCGCGCACGCATCGACGAACTAGCACGTCTCGTGCAGTTGCCCGTCGAAGCCCTGGCCAAGTTCCCTTCGCAACTGTCCGGCGGCCAACGTCAGCGCGTGGCCCTGATGCGCGCTCTGATGCTCGATCCCGACGTGCTCTTGCTGGACGAGCCCCTGGGCGCCTTGGACCCCATCATCCGTGCCGATCTGCGCGCGGAGTTGATCGAGATCTTCGACCGCCTGCAAAAGACTGTGGTTTTCGTCACCCACGACATTCGTGAAGCGGCCGCATTGGGCGGTCAAACCGTGCTACTGCACGACGGACGCATCGAACAGGCCGGAGCCATGGCCGAGCTTGCGCGCGCACCCGCTAGCCCATTCGTCGAGCGTTTCCTGGCGGCGCAAGGTGGAGGTCTCTGAGATGTTGAAAATCGCCTTACTCCCCCTGCTGCTGCTCTTGAGCGGATTCGTGCAAGCCCAAGACGTGCGTGTGGGCTCCAAGAAATTTACCGAGTCGGTGGTGCTTGGAGAACTGGCCGTGGCGCTGGCGCAAGACGTCGGAGCCAGCGCGGTTCACAAATCCGATCTGGGCGGAACGCGCGTGCTTTGGAATGCATTGCTCGGCGGCGACATCGATTTGTACCCGGAGTACACGGGCACTATCACCCAGGAATTGCTCGATGGGTTCGTGGGCGACGAAGACGCGTTGCGCGCGCGCTTGCTTGAAATGGGCGTTCACATGGGCGCGCCGCTCGGCTTCAACAATACGTACGCGATCGGCATGAAGGCTGAGAAGGCCCTGGAACTCGGAATTGAGCGCATTTCCGACCTGGCCCGCTTTCCTGATTTGCGTTGCGGCTTTGGCAACGAATTCCTCGATCGCGCGGACGGCTGGCCCGGACTGCGCGATGCGTATGGATTGCAGGCTCTGCAGACTACGGGCCTGGACCACGACCTGGCCTACCGGGGATTGGACGCGGGTAGCCTGGATCTCATGGACGCCTACTCCACCGATGCGGACGTGGTTCACTACGGCCTAAAGCTATTGAGGGATGATGCGAATTACTTCCCCGAGTATCAGGCGGTTTACCTCTACCGGACGCAACTGGTCAACGAACGCGGCGAGGTTGTGAAGGCCATCGAACGGCTTGCGGGCACGCTCGATGAGACGCGCATGGGCCGACTCAATTCCCTGGTCAAGATCGGCCGTCGCAGCGAACGCGCCGCGGCCGCCGCGCACCTGGGCCCGGTCCTGGGCATCGCAGTCAACGTCAACGATGTCGGTTTCTGGGCGCGACTTTGGAACAACACCCGCGATCACTTGATGTTGGTGCTCATCTCGCTCAGCGCCGCCACGCTGCTCGCTATTCCGCTGGGCATTGCGGCCGCCCGCCACCCGCGCCTTGGCACCTTCGTTTTGGGCACGGTCGGAATCCTGCAGACCATCCCGTCGCTCGCACTCTTGGTGTTCATGATCCCGTTGCTCGGCATCGGCGCGCCGCCTGCGATCGTAGCCCTTTTCCTGTACAGCCTATTGCCTATCGTGCGCAATACCCACGCTGGACTCACCGGCATCTCTCCGGAATTGCTTGAGTCTGCCGATGCTCTGGGCCTTTCGAGAGGAGCGCGATTGAGACTCATTGAGCTTCCTTTGGCCTCCCTGTCCATATTGGCTGGCGTGCAAACCGCAGCGGTGATCAACGTGGGGACGGCCACATTGGGAGCTTTGATTGGCGCTGGCGGCTACGGTCAGCCGATCCTGACCGGAATTCGCCTCGACAACGCCGGTTTGATTCTGGAGGGCGCCGTACCCGCGGCTCTGTTAGCCCTCACATGCCAGGGGCTATTCGCGCTCGTTTCGCGTATCATCGTGCCGCGCGGTTTGCGCTTGGCTCCTGAGGGGCGCTCTTGAATCAGCTCCAAACGATGAAGACCCAAGTCCTGCTCGACCACATTGTCGATGCTCGATCTTGGACCCTGGCACTCTTCGACGAGATCGACGAAGGCGACCTGATCGGGCCTCAACTGGCGATTGTGAATCCCCCGCTCTGGGAGGTCGCCCATGTGGGCTGGTTCTGGGAGCGCTGGATTCTGCGACATTGTGGTGGCCTTCCGTCGAATATCACGTCCACCGATCCCGATGCGCTCTACAACTCCGCCGCGGTCGAACATCACGGGCGCTGGCGCTCCGTTTTGCTTCCGCGCGGTCCAGTTTTGGACTATCTAGCCTCCACCCACGAACAGGTTTTGGAGGCGGTTGCCAAAAACGGCCAGGATCCAGAGCTCAATTACTTTGCGCAACTGAGCCTGTATCACGAGGACATGCACGTGGAGTCCTTGCTCTTCACCCGGCAAACCCTGGGTCATAGCCGCCCGGCCAACCTGCCTGCTCGACCGCAAGGCATCCCCACGCGACCTCTGGCATCACAAGACATGCACGTGAAGGGTGGAGACGTGCCCATCGGAGCGCCGCGCGATACGGAATTCGTATTCGACAACGAAAAGTGGGAGCACTTGGTTCGCGTAAAGGATTTCCAAATCGCTTCCCTGGCCACCAGCGAACTGGAATTCGCGGAATTTGTAAACAGCGGCGGCTATCAGACTCGCGAATGGTGGTGCACCGAAGGTTGGGCTTGGCGCGTATCCGAGGACTCCAAACATCCGGTCTATTGGCGCGGAGGTGCGACATCGGGTTGGGAAGTGCGCGAGTTCGAGGATTGGCGCCCTTTGCGCACCGATCTGCCGGTCATGCATGTCAATTGGTACGAGGCCCAGGCCTGGTGCCGGTGGGCCGGCCGACGTTTGCCCACGGAGGCGGAATGGGAAACGGCTTGCAAGCAATGCATGCAGCGCGGAGCCAACCCCGCCTCCCATATGGATCTGAAATTCGCAGGCTGCGCCCCCGTTTTAGAAATGCCAGGCCCCGCGCGCTGTCAGTTCTTGGGCGGCAACGTCTGGGAGTGGACCGACTGCTCCTTCGAGCCCTTCGATGGCTTTGACATCGACCCCTACCGTGAGTATTCCGAGCCCTGGTTCGGAACCCACAAAGTTCAACGTGGCGGCTGCTTCAGCACTCGCAGCCGCATGATGCGCCCTACCCTGCGCAACTTCCTGGTCCCTGAAAGCAGGGACCGCTTCAGCGGCTTTCGTAGCTGCCCCATTTAATTCAAGACATGCAATTACTCAATCAATCCGATCGCTACCGCCTCATGGGTGGACCCGCCCCCGACATGCGCGCCGAGTTTGCTCGCGATGTCCTGGAGGGTTTGAGCAAAGGCAAAAAGACGCTTCCCTGTCGGCACATCTACGATGCGGAAGGCTCGCAACTGTTCGAAGAAATTTGCGGTGTGCCCGAGTACTACCTCACGCGCGCTGAGGCGGAGATCTTCAGTGCCAACGCTCCGGAAATCCTGGGCCACATGGGTGGAGAATTCGAATTGGTCGAGCTGGGTAGCGGCAGCGCAGAAAAAACGCAGCTGCTGATCGCTGCGGCTCTGAAGCGTCAACGCACCCTGCACTACCGCCCCATCGACATTTCCCGCGAGGCGCTACGCGACAGCGCGGATGGTCTGCTGGCCGCATTCCCCGGCTTGCACTTCGATGGCTACGCGGCCGACTACCTGTGCGGGTTGCACGAGTTGTCCAGCGCCTCAGACGCGGACGGCCCGGCGCGCCTAGTGCTCTGGCTCGGTTCCAGCATCGGCAACTTCGACCGCGCCGGAGCCGGCGAATTCCTACGGCTCCTGCACACAGAACTACGCCCCCAAGACGCGCTGCTCATCGGCGTGGACCTGCGCAAGCAGAAACCCATCCTGGACGCCGCCTACGACGACGCCGCTGGAATCACCGCCCGCTTCAACAAGAACATACTCGTGCGCATCAACAACGAGCTGGGAGGAAACTTCCCCCTGGACCAATTCGAGTACCGCGCCGACTACCAAATCGAAAGCGGCCGCGTGAAGATGAGCCTGCGCTCCACAGCCGCCTGCACCGTGCACGTGACCGAACTCGATAAAGAATTCGTGTTTCAGGCCGACGAAGTCATCGAAACGGAGGACTCCTACAAGTACTCCCTATCCGAAATCGACAAAGCCGCGCAAACCGCCGGCTTCCAAGTCAGTGCCCAATGGCTGGATGCGAAAGAGCGCTTCAGCGTGAGTTTGTTGAAGGGCCACTGAAGGGCCACTGAAGGGCCACTGAAGGGCCACTGAAGGGCCACTGATCCTGCGGATGGATTTTACCCCGGTGGGTAGGTATGCCAGGCGAAAAGAATCCAGAAGCGGAGAAGAGACGGAATGAGCGATTCAAATGGTAGAGG
>JBLFXY010000176.1:0-8488 GCA_047611645.1 Glaciecola sp. | reverse complement strand
CGAAGGCGCTGTCCAGATGGATGACCCAGGGAAGGAGTGCATGCTGGCATTCCAAGCTGGAGATGAGGCTGCTTTTGAGCGCCTGATCGGTTTGTATTCCGAGAGGGCCTACGCTTTATTTGTACGGTTTTTGGGGAGGCATGAAGGTTGCGAGGACTTGGTTCAGGAGCTTTTCTTGCGCATGTGGAAGGCGGGGGATCGCTATCAGCCGAGCGCGCGCTTCACCACTTGGATGTATCGCATCGCTTTCAACCTGGCAGCCAATGATGGGGAGCGGCGGCGCTTGCGACGTAGCCAGTCACTTTCCATGGAGACGGCTCCTGGCCAGACGCTCGGCGCTGGAATCTTAGATGAAGCGGCCGATGAACCATCCTTGAGCATGGAGCGCGAGGATGTTGTTCGACAAGTTCGCGGAGCGATTGCATCCTTGCCGGACACGCAGCGCATGGCCTTGATTCTGGCGCGCTACGAAGAGCAGTCCTACCAGGACATTGGCGATTCCCTCTCCATATCAGCTAAAGCTGTGAAGTCCTTGATCCACCGAGCGCGCGAGACCTTACGCGAGCGCCTTGCCCACGTCATTGCGGGAGATCTGTCATGAAAGAACAGTGCTTTGAATTCCGATCCCACCTGAGTTCTGCCCTGGAAGGGCCCACGAACACAGAGGGACAGTCCGATAGCATGGCGCAAGCCCGCGAAATGGAAACCTTGGGCTGGCATGAACACCTGCTGCAGTGCGCAGAGTGTCGTCAACTTCTGGAGGGCGAGCAAATCCTTGATGAGCTACTAGGTAGTTTGCCGGATCCCGAACTATCCCAGAGCCAGCGCGAAAGCCTCGTACTGCGCCTGGCTGAAAATTTGCGCCTCGAACGTTGGTTGGATGTGGCAGACCCCTTCGACCGTGCGCCGGTAGGCTTATCCGAACGCATCCTCCAGGGTGTGCGCGCTTCGACCCAAGCACCTCCTCAGTCTGTAAATATCGACGGCCACTTAGCCGAACTCGACCACGTGGAAGCGCCGGTCGGATTGGCTGGCCGGGTGATGCGCCATTGCCAGGAAAACACCCCGCATGGGGATGTGGAACTGACACCGCAAAAAACACGACCCGCCCACGCTCGGAGCCGGGGTGTTCCGCTCCTGCGCCATTGGTTGAGCACGGGTTTGGTAGCCGCGTCATTGGCCGCATTCCTATGGTATCTACCGGGAATGAGCAATAAAGTACCCAATCAGCCCTCCGAGTTTATTGCGGAAACGGACGTGGGCACAGACACCACCGCAGACGCCGAAGTCTTGGCTTTGCTCGACACTTTGGAGGTTATGGACCTGGTGGATGAATTGGATGCGGAAGAGTGGGAGCAGCTCGATCAGTACGATAGTTACGCGCTGTTCCTGACGAATGAAACGGCCACAACGGACGGTGAGGTTCGATGAGATTTTTTAGGATTTTCAGCGTCCTGTTGGCCTTGTTCCTCGTGGGGAGCGTGGACTCCACGTTCGCCCAGAGACCGGACCATAAAAAGCCGAACCAAGAGCGCGTGCAGCGTTGGAATGACATGGAAGGTCCGCGCAAGCAGGACATGCGCAGGCGCTATGACCGCTTACACCGCATGGACGCGGGCAAGCGCAAGGACAAGATGGATCGCGTGCAGCACCTGCAAGAGATCATGGTGGAAATATACGGCAAGATGGACGCGCCTACGAAAGCGCGTGTCGACGCCATGAAGCGCTCGGAGCGTTCTCGATTGCTAGGTCACTTGGCCGTCGAAGAAGCCCGCAGCCGCAGCCGGGAAGCGCGTTTGATCTTGGGCTCGAAAAACGTTCAAAACTCAGAAGGGGGGCCGCGGGAAGGCGTCTCCCATGAGGAGCGCAAGGCCATACACGGTGAGTGGCTCAGTAAGGCTCGCCTACGTTTGGAGGGGCACATTCAAAAGAACGGTTTGCCCAAGGGACTCTCGCAGAAAAAGTGGGACAACTTCCGCAAGGAAGAGGGCCGCAAGTTTGGCCACTCGCTGCGCAAGCTTGGTGAAAGGTACCCCGAACTGATTGAGGTCCTCGGTCCTCCGCCTGGCCGGCGCGCCGAAGATAGCGAACGTTGGGAGCTTCACCAAGCCATGCGTCTGCCCCGCGGGGAGCATATGAAGCTCGTCGGACCCAGGGACGAAGCGACGCACAAGAATGAAATGGTGAGCCGCCGCAAGCGTGTCATGGTGGTCCTGAAATCCCACAAGAGCTTGTCGGAAGAGCGCCTAAAAGAGATGAAGGGCCTCTCCGACGAGGAGTTCATGAATTGGATGCATCGGCAGCTGAGGCCGAGACGGGGTCCTGGCGGCAAGTCGGGTAGAGGTCCAGGCCCAGGAATGCGGCCGGAAAAAGGCCCTGATGGTGGGCCTAGAATGGGTCCCCCCCCTGGTCATAAACCGCCCAAGGGTCGACGGGGTCCCGCTCCCGGCGATGCTCGTGAAAGAGGCCCTGATGGTGGGCCTAGAACGGGTCCCCCCCGTGGTCATAAACCACCCAAGGGTCGAAGGGGTCCCGCTCCCGGCGATACTCGTGACAGGAAAGGCCCCCCCGGTCCTCGTATTTCTCCCCATCCGGGACAGCGCCGGGGCTCTAGCAGACCTGTCAAAAGCAGCGATTCCCCGGAAACCAGAAAGGGCTCGCCTAGAGACCGCTGATTTTCGGGCGGACTGCTAAGTAACCTCGCAAGGGCCCGAAGAGCGCGGATTGACGGAGCCCTCGCTATGGGGGACGATTGCGGTCGTGGGACTTTATGAAAATCAGATCCTGCCCCGTTGCTTAGCCTGGGGCATGGGCCTCAGGCCGTTTCAACGTCAAAGGGCTCGCTGCTTGACCGGTCTCACTGGACGCGTGCTGGAGGTCGGATTCGGTGCAGGTCACAACGTGCAGTTCTATCCAGCCGAGGTGACCGAGCTCTTAGCCCTGGAGCCTTCGCTCTTGGCGCGCAAACTCTCCAAATCCCGTGTAGACGCGGCGCCCATGCCCGTTTCTTTTGTTGGATTGGACGGGGCACAGATCCCGCTGGAGGATTCCAGTGTGGATGGAATTGCTTGCTCTTGGACTTTGTGCACGATTCCCGACGTGGAAGGGGCTTTGGACGAGATGCGGCGGGTCCTCAGACCTGAGGGCACCCTGCACTTCATCGAACATGGGCGATCCGAACATCAGGGGGTTGCTCGATGGCAAGATCGCCTGAATCCACTGCAGCGTGCTGTCGTGGGCGGCTGCAACCTGAACCGACAGATCGATCAGCTGATCGAGTCACGCTTCACCATGCAGTCTCTTGAGCGCTTCGAGATGCGTGGACCCAGGGTTATGACCTCGACCTATTTGGGCGTGGCCAAGCCCCGAAAATAGGTGGCCTGCAGCCCATCCTCCGCTCTAACCAGTGCATACTGACAGGCTCATGTCCGATTCAGCCGCAATCATTCAGCCCGTACCCATGGTCGCGCCCGACCAGATCCTGGGCCGAGAGGATGTGTGCGTCATCGACCTGCGCAGCCCAGGTGAGTTCGCCGAGGATCACATACCAGGTGCCGTCAACATCCCATTATTTGGGGATCTACAGCGCAGCATGGTCGGTTTCCTCTATCAGCAGAGTTCGCCAGAAGCCGCCTTTGATCAGGGGCAGAAATTCGCCATGCAGGGTGTGCAAGACCTGGTGGGTGAGGTGGCCAAGGCGACTTCTTGGCAGGCTCCCAGCGGCGAGTTCGCAAGCCACATCGAGCGCATTTGTTCCGTGGGGCTGCGGGGGTTGGAGCAGGGCCTAGCACCGTTGGTTTTGAAGGATTGTCCCGCTCAGACGGTGGTGCTGCATTGCTGGCGAGGCGGTTTACGCTCCCGAAGCGTGGTGAGCCTGCTGCGCGGGCTGGGGCTCGATCGCGCGGTGGGGCTGGACGGTGGATATAAAGCCTATCGACGTCATGTCCTGGAGGGCCTGGCCGCGTGGAAAGGACCGAAACCGATCGTATTGAGGGGTTTGACCGGCGTCGGCAAGACCCTTGTTTTGCGTGAACTGGAGCGGCAAAAGCCGGGTTGGACCTTGGATCTGGAAGGTCTGGCAGGGCATCGAAGTTCCATGCTGGGCATGGTGGGTTTGAAGCCTTGCACCCAGAAGACCTTTGATTCGAGGCTGTTTCATGCTCTTAGCGGCGGATTGACCGAGATCCTGGTCGTGGAGGGAGAAAGCCGAAAGGTCGGCGATGTGGAGCTTCCCAAGCCCCTTTGGGATGCCATGGCGACAGGAGATAATCTGTGGTTGGAGGCCAGCGAAGCCTACAGGGTCCAGGTATTGATGGAGGACTATTTGGGTGAGGGGGGAGATCGGGAGTCCCTGCGCCGTCAGTTGGCCGCCTTGGCTCCCCGCCTGCCCTCCGAGTTGGATCTATTGGGCCTTTTCGACCGCCATGAGGAGCCCGAACTGGTGAGCCGCTTGCTGCATCACCACTACGACCCCCTTTACTTGCACAGTGAGGTCGATCGGGAGACTTTGGCGACTTTTGACACCTCGAATGTGGCCTCCGCGGCGAGCCAAATCGCGACCTGGGTCGAGACTCGATCCTAACGGCTGGCCAGGGTCGGTTCAGAAGCCCTGGAAACCCCAGAATCAAGCCCCAACGGGCGGATTGGTAGTGAACTACGAAAGTCGACGAGAGGGCCCGAAAAGGGCGCGCATGTAGTGGATAGCTGGGCCTAATAAGGGGATAATACCGCTCGGTTAAATGACCTTCATTTTAGCCCTGCCCACACCCCCACACATGTCGCAAACCCGTCATACCTTCCACTGGAGTCCCGGAGACCCCGATGGCGATATGAAGCTGTGTTTGCCCCTGTCGCGGAAGCTTGAACCCTTGCTCGAAGATCGCACTTCCACAGCGGAACAGATCATTCTTGAGGCGAGTGAAATCCTCTGCAGTTGGTTGGGCGGTTTGCCCGACGGGGACTCGCTCCAGTTGGGCACGTTGCTGGGAACCGAGCTCGATACCTTGCTCGCCATTCACGGTTGGCGCGCCCCGGTTCAGCTCTGGATGAGCACGATAGATCAGGTCGTGCGGCACGCTTCAAGTTTCCGCAGTCCCTTGCGCGAAGTCTTGATCGAGGAACTGGGCCTTTGGCTGGGCGGCGCCGACACAGACAACTTGGGGGACGATTCCGAGCCGGGCTATGCTTGGACTGGCGAGCCTCTTGATTCCGGGCGCAGGCTTCCGCAGCGAGCGCGTTGCGCGGAGGCCCTGCTCGGCGACATGGAAGCCAACGAGATCATCGCGATCCCGGCCTTCTCTGAAACCGTTGCCTTGGCCGTGGAGCGTTTGGCTCATGCAGGGCTTGCACCTAAACTGATCCTGGGCGAAGGCGGCCCGAACCTGGGTGGCCGTATGATGGCCCGCCGCTTGGAGCACCTGGGCCTCAGCATGCAGCTGGTGTACGACGCGGCCATGCCCGAGTACGTGGCTCAGGCCGATCGGCTTTGGATGGGAACCGAAGCCATTGGTGCAGACGCCATGTTGGCGACCATCGGCACCGGCAACATTGTGCAAGCGGCCCGCAAGAGCCAGGTTCCTTGCACGGTCCTAGTGACCAGCGATAAACTCGTGCCCATGGGTGACCTTCGGTTGCCGGAGTGGGCCGAGAAAGAAACGTATTTGCTCTGGGAAGCGCCCGTTCTGGGCTTGAAGGTGGAATCCCAGTTCTATGAGCGCTTGCCCTTACAAGGCACGCTTGTTTTCGCCACCGAATTCGGCCTTCAGAGTCCAGCCCAGCTGGCTATGAGCGCCCTCCGTACCGACGATCTGGCCTGATCTAAGTTTCAGGCAATCATGACCGAGACGACTTCCGAACCCCGGCCTGACCGGGTTGTACCCCGCGCCATCGTGCGCGAGATGCGTGAGTCATATTTGACCTACGCGCTATCGGTGATTCACTCCCGCGCACTACCCGATGTGCGCGATGGGCTTAAGCCCAGTCACCGCCGAATTCTGGTTGCGATGAACGACCTGAACTTGAGCCCAAGGGCCAAGTACAGAAAGTGCGCTAAAGTCGCCGGTGACACCTCGGGTAACTACCACCCGCACGGTGAATCCGTCGTCTATCCGACGCTAGTCCGTATGGCCCAGGATTTCTCCTTGCGCTATACGCTGGTCGACGGGCAGGGCAACTTCGGTTCCATCGACGCGGACCCGCCCGCGGCCATGCGATACACCGAGGCCAAGATGACCGGTGTGGCCATGGAGATGCTTTCGGACCTGGAAAAGGACACCGTTGATCTCGAGCCTAACTACGACGAAACGCGCATGCAGCCCACAGTGCTGCCCGGCCGTTTCCCGAACCTCTTGTGCAATGGGTCCGAAGGTATCGCCGTGGGAATGGCAACCTCCATGCCGCCGCACAACTTGGGTGAGGTCTGCTCCGCGCTGCATGTCTTGCTCGATGATCCGGATACCCTGGATAGCGAACTCATCAAACTGGTGCCCGGTCCGGACTTCCCGACCGGCGGCATCATCATGGGTCGCAGCGGAATTCAGCAGGCCTATACCACCGGCAGGGGCCTGATCAAGGTCCGTGGTATTTACCACGTGGAGGAGAACAAGAACCGCGTGCAGTTGGTGTTCACCGAGTTGCCTTACCAGGTCAAAAAAGGTGGTAACAACCGGGCGGCGATCATCCCCAAGGTCGCGGAGGCGGTCAAAGAGGGCCGTATAACCGGTATCGCGGACATCGTGGACGAGTCCAACCGCATAGGCATCCGTTTGGTATTCAAGCTCAAGAAGGGCGAGGATCCGGACGTGGTGGTCAACCTATTGTGGAAGTACTCCCCCCTGCAAACCACGGTTTCGATCATCAACCTGGCGATCTCGAAGCGCCAGCCGCGCACGTTGACCTTGCGCCAACTGCTCGAAGCTTACATCGAGCACCGCAAAGAGGTCATTCGACGCCGGACCCGCTACCTGCTCGGCAAAGCCGAAGACCGCAAGCACATCGTCGATGGCTTGCTCATTGCGCAGGAAAATATCGATCGCATCATTGCGATCATTCGCGCATCCCAAGATCGCGATCAAGCGAAGGTTGGCTTGAGCGACGAGTTTGGCTTGTCCGACCGCCAGTCCCAAGCGATTGTGGACATGCGGCTTGGCAGCTTGACCGGCCTGGAGCGTGAAAAGCTCGAGGACGAGCACGCCGCCCTGGTGGCCACCATCAAGGACCTGGAAGACATCCTCGATCGCTCCTCCCGTGTGCATGACATCATCCGCACGGACCTCAAGGAGATCGAAGACAAGTACGGCGACAAGCGTCGCACGCAAATCTCCAACATGGAGGTCGATTCTTCGATCGACATTGGCGATCTGATCAGCGAAGACCTGATGACCGTGACCTTCTCTCGGGATGGTTACGTGAAGCGCACGCCGGCCGATACCTATCGCGCTCAGGCGCGTGGTGGTCGCGGTGTGAAGGGTTCGGACGCCAAAGAGGGCGACGTTCTCAAGTCGCTGTTCGTGGCATCCACCCACGACTACCTGCTGTTCTTCTCCAACTTAGGGCAAGTCTTCTGGAAGAAGACATACGACCTTCCGGAGTCTGGTCGCTCCTCGAAAGGGCGCGCCATCGCCAACGTTTTGCGTCTGCGCGAAGGCGAGGTGATTCAAACCATCCTGCGCGTTCCGGAGTTCGATAACGAAAGCACGGTCGTCTTTGCTACCCGCCACGGCGTGGTGAAAAAGACGCCGCTTGAAGCCTACAGTCGTCCCAAGAAAGGTGGCATTCGCGCCATCCGCCTTGAGGAAGAAGACGAGGTCATCAGCGTTTCGCTGGCCAAGCCGGGCGACACCATCGTGATCGCTTCGGAGAATGGTCGTGCGATTCGCTTCGACGAGAACGCAGCCCGCTCCATGGGACGTACGTCCCGCGGTGTGCGCGGCATCAAGTTGCGCGAAAACGACCGCGTGGTTGGAATGATCGTGGCTGAGCCCGACTCCTTCCTCATGACGATCTGTGAGAAAGGACACGGCAAGCGGACTCCCATTGCGGAATACCCGATCAAAGGACGTGGGGGCCAAGGTGTGATCAACATTCGCACCGAAGGTCGCAACGGCCGGGTGGTCGACGTGAAACTTTGCCGCGAAGAGGACGATGTCATGTACATCACCGAAAGTGGCATGTTGGTTCGCGGGCACATCGCGGACGTTTCGGCCATGGGCCGCAACACCCAGGGCGTGCGTCTGGTGAACCTCAAGTCGGAAGACAGCTTGGTTGCTGTTGAGATTGTCGCAGCGGCAGATCTGGAGCGTTTCGGTTCCGATGAAGAAGAAGGCGCTGAGCTTTCCGACGCACTGGTTCCCGCAGAAGAGGCCTTGGCCGAAGCGGCTTCCGATGCTCCGGAAGAGGTTGAAGACGATGTCGATGACGCAGATGACGACGACGATTTCGACGACGACTCTGACGACGACTCTGACGACGACTCTGACGACGACTCTGG
>JBLFXY010000175.1:0-8520 GCA_047611645.1 Glaciecola sp. | reverse complement strand
CTGGCCCGGCCTGGCCCGGCTACGCCGAGAAAGGCTGGGCCTACCGGTGGAAGGATAGTCTGCGGCACATTCCTTCCTCGCAGCCAAGCGGTGGGTGAAAGGCCTTCCTTCCTCGTGGCCAAGCTGTGGGTGAAAGGCCTTCCTTCCTCGTGGCCAAGCGGTGGGTGAAAGGTTTTCCTTCCTCGCGGCTAGGCGGTGGGTGAAAGACATTCCTTCCTCGCGGCCAAGCGGTGGGTGAAAGGCCTTCCTTCCTCGCGGCCAAGCGGTGGGCGAAAGGCCTTCCTTCCTCGCGGCCAAGCGGTGGGTGAAAGGTTTTCCTTCCTCGCGGCCAAGTGGTGGGTGAAAGGTTTTCCTTCCTCGCGGCCAAGTGGTGGGTGAAAGGTTTTCCTTCCTCGCGGCTAGGCGGTTAGTGAAAGGCCTTCCTTCCTCGCGGCCAAGTGGTGGGTGAGGGGTGTCCCGCCCGAAGCGCTGGCGGTATGATGCCGATGCGATGGAATCCAAAGCCCTAGCCAACGAACTCAGGCGTATCCTCGGACGCGAGGGATTCCTGGAGTCCATGGCCAAGCGGCTGGGATATGAATCCGATGGGCTCGGGATTTTGCGGGAGCTTCCGCAGTGGGTTTTGCTGCCCGCAGACACGGACGAAACAGCTCGCTGCATGGTCTTGCTGGCGGAAGCCGGTCTCGCAGTTGCTCCGCGCGGAGCGGGCACGGGTTTGTCTGGTGGTGCCACGCCCATCGCCGGCGGTGTCAGCATCGCGACCACGCGCATGCGCCGAATCCTGGAGATCGATCCGGAAAACCGGGTCGCTCGTGTGCAAGCCGGCGTCATCAACGCGGAACTCACGCGCGCCGCGGAGCGCCACGGTTTGTTCTACGCGCCGGATCCCTCAAGTCAAATGGCTTGCACCTTGGGCGGCAATTTCGCGGAGAACTCGGGCGGTCCCCACGGCTTCAAGTACGGACAAACCTCGCGGCACGTGCGCGGCGCGTTGTGGGTGAATCACACGGGGCAAATCGTCGATCTGATGGAGCCCGCTGTGGACCCCGCGGGCTTGGATGTATTGGGTTTGCTGGTGGGTAGCGAAGGCATGTTCGGCATGGCCACCGAGTTGGTCTTGGACCTGCTTCCCATTCCCGAGTCCACCGAAACCCTGCTCGCGATCTTCCCCACACTCTCTGCCGCTTGCGAAAGCGTGACGGATCTGATCGCTAAGGGCATGCAGCCTTCCGCCATCGAAATTCTGGATCGACTGACGATCCAAGCGGTGGAGCAAAGTGTGTTTTCAGCCGGCTACCCCAAAGACGCCGAGGCCGTACTGCTCTTGGATGTGGACGGAACCGCAATTGAAGTGCGTGATGAAGTTCACAATCTACAGAAGCTATTAGAAGGCCACGGGGCCAGCGAGCAACGCAGCGCCAGCAGTGAGGACGAGCGCCGCAAACTCTGGGCCGGGCGCAAAGGCGCCTACGGAGCCATGGGTCGCATCGCTCCGGACTTGTATGTGGCCGACGTGGTCGCCCCGCGCATGCGGTTGGCTGAGATCGTACAAATATCAACAGACATCTGCGCCGAACTTGACCTGGTGTGCGCCAACGTATTCCACGCCGGCGATGGAAATCTGCATCCCAACATTTCCTACGACCGGCGGGATCCCGACCAGGTGCGCAGGGTGTTGCTCGCGGGGCAGCGCATCATGGAAGCGTGCGTGGAGCGCGGTGGTTCCTTGACCGGCGAGCACGGCGTCGGGCTCGAGAAACGCGATCACATGTGCCTCATGTTCACAGACGAAGATTTGGCTGTGCAGGACCTTCCACGACAAGCCTTGGATCCGAACCGTCGTATGAACCCGGGCAAAATGCTGCCGGTACGCGGCTGCCGCGAGATGCGTACGCGCTCGCCGTACCTGCCGGGTATGCCAGGATACGACGAGCAATACGACGGGGGCGGCGCATGAGATCCAAACGCGTAGTGGTCCAAGAGATCCTGCAAGGCTTGGGAATCGAGTGCCAAGAAGGCAGCCCGCCCATCGCTTTGCCCAAAGACGAAGCGCAAGCCGCTGAGGTCATGGCAGAGGCCAACCGCCACCAATGGCGCATATTGCCCGTGGGGCTCGCCCATCAATTGGGTCACGTACGTCCTGACAGCGAGCGTTTCGACCTCTGGTTGAGCACCCGCCGCATGCAGAAAGTGGTTCAGTACGAACCCGGCGAAGCCACCATCACCGTGCAACCGGGTGTCCTCTGGCAGCACGTGCAACGTCTTGCGGGGGAACATCGCCAATGCTTATCCCCTAGCTTTGATCCCGAAATTCCGCGCACCGTAGGCGGCGTCCTCGGCGCAGGGTTCTCCGGATTGGACAGACCATTACGCGGCGCCCTGCGCCACCAAGTTCTTGGCATGCGGGTCTTGATGGCCGATGGTTCGATAGCTCTCACGGGCGGGCGTTTGGTTAAGAACGTGGCCGGCTTTGACCTGCACCGCTTGCACACGGGCGGACGCGGGCAACTGGGTGTCATCCTGGAAACGAGCCTACGACTTCACAACCAACCCGCGGAGACCGTGGTCTTAAACCAGAGCTATGACTCGCTGCAATCCGGCGTGGCTGCGAGCCGACGCCTGCACTCCGCTCGATTACCGGGCAATGGGTTGCTGTTGCGCTTCGAAGCAAGCGGCCGCAGTCGATTGAGCTGCGTTCTGCAGGGTTCCTCCGGCTTGATCGAGGATGCGCGCAAGGCCTCCGCACTCGCCATGGATTTTGAAGAACAACTCGACGGCGACGCGGCCTTGCGGGCACAGGCCTCGAACGTGCGGGAATTTGACATGGATCCCTGCGACCCTTGGCTCTCCATTACTTGCCAGCCCACCGCCATCGAAGATGTTCAACGCGCCCTGGGGTCGTGGCTACAACAGCAAAATTTCAAGGCCTCCGGAATCTTGCAACCGGACGTGGCACATTGGAGCCTGCGCTTGCATGGTTTGGGCTCGGATTCACTCCCCCCCGATGCAGCCTTGGCCCATCTGAGCGGTGCGCTTCGAGAATTTGGCGCGGCCACTACGCCGCTCGGTACGCTACGCAGCAGCGCGTGGGATCCGGGTGGACACAGTCCCGCCCCTTTGCAACAAGCCGTTGAAGCCTTGCGCCAACGGTTCGACCCTGAAAACCGATTCCAGGCGCGGCTCGCCTGAGTCACACCATGCCGAACGCGCCCCTAAAACTCCCGAGCACCCTGGACTGCATCACTTGCGGTCTTTGCATTCCGGCCTGCCCCACTTGGCAGATCACCGGCAGGGAATCCCAAAGCCCACGCGGACGCGTGCATTTGATTCGCGCCCACGAGGAAGGTCGACTGCCATTTGATGCGGACCTGGTCGAAGAGCTGCAAGACTGCCTGGTCTGTCGACGCTGCGAGAGCGTTTGTCCGGCGGGAGTCTCCTTCGGCGGATTGATGGAAGCCACCCGAGAGAGTGCGAATGCGGAAGGCTTCACGCTGCCGCTCAAAGTGCGCTTGCTGCTCGGCCAACTCAACAAACCAAAACGATTGTCATTAGGCATGGGTGGCGTGCGCCTCCTGCAGCGCTTAGGGCTAGCGAAATTTATGGAGCCCGCCGTGGCCAGCTTGCCCCCGATCCCCAACAGCGAACAACGACAAAGCCTTCCCGAATGGTCACGCGCCGAAGGTACGAAAAAGGGCGAGGTGTGGATCTTGGAAGGCTGCGTGATGCCCGAACTATTCGGGCGAGTCAATCGCGCTGCCGTGCGCCTTTTGCAGAAGGCCGGATTTGATGTGCGCGCTCCCAAGCCGCGCCTCTGCTGCGGCGCCATGCACTCCCACGGGGGTGAAGGCGCAACGTCCCGCGATTTCGCTCGCGCGTGGATCGACTTGGCCGATCAATTGGGTTGGCCCTCGGCGGTGATCAGTACTAGCGCCGGCTGCGGCGCGCACATGCACGAGTTCGACCGGGTTTTGTCGGGCGATGCCGATTATGCGGAGCGCGCGGTTCGATTTGCGGACTTGGTACAGGATGCTTCCGTATTCCTGCGCGGTGACGGGATCTTTGAAAGTCTCTCCACGGACATGCATGCGATTCCCATGGAGTTCCAACCCATCGCCTACGACGATCCATGCCACCTGTGCCATGCCCAAGGTGTGCGTGAACAACCGCGCAACCTGATCGATGCCATTCCGGACCTGGTCCGGGTGAACCTGCAGGATCCCGAAGCCTGCTGTGGGTCTGCCGGCTTGTACAGCGTCATGCACCCCGAGGAGTCCCAAGAGCTCTTCAAGGGCAAGCTGCAAGACTTTGAGTCCAGCGGCGCCCGCACCCTGGTCACAGCCAACCCGGGCTGCCAAATGCAGTGGATGGGCGGAATTCAAGAACCCCAGCGAGCCCTGCACCTGATCGAACTGCTGGCCCTTTCCATCGAAGGCCAACTCCCCACCTAACCGAGGAAGAACGTGCCGCAGACCTTTCTGCCACACGCATGAACGGCATCCCGGCGCAGCCGGGATGCCGTTCATGCGTAGGTGGCGGAAAAGTGTGCGGTACGGTACTTCCGAACAACCTCTCGCAACCGTCCGCCAGTTGCGAAGACTCAAACCCAGGCACCGCACTCCCGCCCTCCACCTACGCCAAAAGGCCCCCTCCCACCTGCGCTAAGAGGGTACTTCCAACATCTGGAAGCACTGAATACCGCACCATGTATCCCCATTCCCACGGGCGCAGCGGTGAGACATTTTTTCCGGGTTCCGCTCCGGGGACCTAAAGTACCCGGAAAGGTTTTCCGATAGGGGGGTTATGCGCGAGCCAGTCTGGCCGCCTTCACCCCCACCATGCTGACCACAATCCTCATCCTCGCCGCATCCTTTGCCGCGCCCGATGCTGTCGCCGTACAACCCGCGACCCCCCAGGTCCAACCCGCATGGCACGTGCCCGGCACGCCCCCCCCGGCCCCGCGCAAGAAAAACGATTCACCTCCGGTATTGCGGGATAAACCCCTGCCTCCGGTGTGAGATAGAAAGTTATTGAGCTTCCAGACGGGGGGGACACGCAAGTGTCCCCCCCGTTGTTTGTATAGCGCATCAGCCTTCGAGAAGTTCAGCTCGCTCGATCAACGCATTCAGCTTCGTGGGTAGGTTCCGATCGATCTCAGGGTGCGGACTGAAGCGCTCGTAGTGATCCCGAAAATAGTAAAGAGTCCACAACACGGACTCCCTCCCCAGAACGATGGATGAAGGTTCCCACTCAAGTCGGTGCTCGACTATGGAAAGCATGGAATTCACGACGTCCGAATCTTCGCAGCTCTCTGGTGACTCAAGATAGGTCCGCAGCGCAGGCAAGTAGAAAGCAAAGGCCTTCTCACCCATCCACATCAAATCACCCGTGTAGTACAAAGCGTTCTCCATGAATAAGGCACCGGCCTCTTCCAAGGATTTGCCAAGGAAGTTGCTGACCGCGCAATTCTCGTCCAGGTCGAGACCTCCGGTTGGGCTAATGTCGGTGAACGTGGGTAATCGGGTGGCCATTAATAACTCCAGGAAACAGTAGCCTTCAATAACTCACGCATCGAGCTGCTTCACCAAAGTCTTCGGCGCAATGGCTCGGTAGCTCTCATCGATGTAACCCTTCAGCACTTCGATGTCCGGCATGTCCTCGGGAGACAATCGAAAGGTCACCCAACTGTGTTTGCCGAGCCCATAGCGCGACGGTTCCGTGCCTTCCAGGTCCAAGGCTGCCGCTTCCGAAACCGGTAGCTTGGAACTCAAACAAACGAACTCATCCGAACCCGGTGCAGTCCCCAGCGAACAAAATATCTTCTTGCGGACCTTTGCCACCGTGCCGCCCCAAGGATGATCCTCACATGCCTCCGGGTACGCAAGAGCATGCCTTCTCAATGCGGCGTTGGCTTGTTTGGCAGCTCGACCCATAGGGATTCACTCTACCGTTTCATCCCGATCCTGTGTTGCGCTACGCGTTCAGTAACCGGCAACAATCACAAGGATCACAACGAGCTGTGCACGACCATCAAGCGCTGCGGTCCGCTGCGATAGACGGTTCCAGCCACATTCGTCAACGCTTGAAAGTAGACTCCCACGAAGCCGGCTGCGGTACGTGGGGCGAGGACCGGAAAGGGGCGCGTAAGGCTTCCGGAGGCTGGAATAAGCCCCATGGGAACGATCGTTAGCGGTGCATCCAGGTGCTGATTACCAAGGCCTCCGCCGAAGGGACTCCAAGCGAGACGGTTGGCCACCATCAGGTAGGTCATCGCTCCGGGGGGGCCTTCCACTGTGTACCAAGCCAAGTTGCCTCCACGCACCACCGGGTCGATGCGATAAGACAAGGAATTGGGATCGCAGGCTTGGGCATTGGAGCCACTATCCACACGTAGGTCCGTGCCGTCGCAGCCCAAGAACACGGTAGCCGTATCCCCGATGGCGACACCGGCCGGCCCTCCATCGGCAAACAAACCGCAGTGGCTTACTTGCGAAGTGGTTCCTTTGACTCGCAGACCATCCCCACCAGAACCGGAAACCGAAGGATAGTGACCAGGCCCAAACCCGATGCCGCCTTGGCCTCCAGCCAAAGCACAGGAATACAAAGCCACCTGCGAATCGATCACCAACAAACCGTGCTGCCCGGGAGTTCCATCGACCGACAGAATGGAGGCATCGGTGCCTGCAGCCCCGACAAACTCACAGTTGGAAATAGTCACGCCGGAGCAAGCGTTAACAAGCTGCTTGGAATCCCCAATACCACAGATGCGCCAATCGTTGTAGATGGTGCCCGGGGGCGGGTCGACACTTTGATTGGTCTGGGGCACGCGGCAATCCTGCATCTGGACAGGCCCACTGCAATTGTCGATCACAAACCCATCCACAAGCTCCAAGCCTCCAATCGAAACTTGCTGTTCGGCGGACAAATTTTGGATCCTCAACGATTGAGTGAGCACCACTTGCTGAGCTCCATCCGCGACCAAATTCACACTTCGGTTGTCGATCACCACGGGCAAGTGATACGTGCCCGGCTTGACAAGCAACAAACTGCCCTCGCCCGTCTGGAGCAATGCGTCGGCGATTTCTACAAAGTCCCCAGCGCCGCTGGAATCAACCACCCACACCGGCGGGTGCAATGAGACCGGCGCAGCAACCTCGGGGACGGACCTGACCTGGTGCGCATTCTGAACAGGCAACTGCGGGAGCACGACAAGGGCCGAACAGGCCACTAGCATCATTGAAGCGAATAACTTGCTCACAGTATACGGGGTTTGAGTTATTGAACCATGGCGACCCCCTTCCTGGCCTCTCACACTCTCTTGCTGTGGGTCTAGGGTGATCCTGGATGCTACATAAGGACTCAATCCGTGATCCGCGGGCAGCCTCGATAAGACTCCTGTATACGCAACAGCCCTTTCCCAAGTAACGTTAGCAATGCCCAAATTGAAGCTCTGCAACGCGTGCAAGCCCGACAACGAAACCAGCCCTCCATCGGTGATGGCATTGCCATACAGAGAGAGGTCCATCAGATTCTTGAGCTAGGCAATCCAAAGCAATTCCGCATCGGTGATCTGACTCCGCGGATTGCATAGTGGCGGGGTCTGCAACTCGGTATCCGTTAGCCCGGGTGGCCGTCCCCTACCCAAGCAGTCCAAATTGATTGGCATGGTGCGCCGTGTGGTGACGCACGAGCGACTGGATGTCTTCGCAATGCGTCGGCCCATACAGGGGATGATGCACCTGGCCAGCGAGCGCTTCGATTTCGCTGAAACCGTCCAAGAGTTGGCGCACCTCACTTTCAAACTCGAGCGGCTGCCCCTGCTTGGCGCGAATCGCCGGAATCGTTCCCATGTCTTTTGGCGCCTCCAGGGGAGACTTGGAGAGAACCTTCTTAAGGAACACGCCGCCGATCATGCGAGCCAGAATACGAAACACAAAACTCGTCGGAATCCGGCCCTGATACAGGTCAATGAATTCCCGGCAGTGCTTGACCATCTGCACCCGATCCATCTTGCCCCATCGGGGAGCGCCGTCGGGCTCAAGATCAGCAAAGATCCTGCGCAAGTCATCGAAGCTAGGAGTATCAAGCGTGGGCGTGGGCAGCTTTTTCATGGGCCAAAATCTATCGCCCATGACCATGAAAGTCACCTGCCCCGGCCAGATTCTGGCATGGCATACGGAGTCGCCATATCAGGGATTTACGACGTCAGACCCCGAGCCACCCGTGGTCGGTGCAAAATCACTTTTTACCGCAAGCGCGTGGTGGGGTATGCGACTCGGTTCCCCGGTTCGTCATTTGCAGACTCGCAGGGCTGCGCCGCGCGTTCCGTCCATTCACTGGCCAGCGAACGGGCAGTCATATGCAGAAATAGTGGGTGCCAAACCATGAAACGAAAGCCTCGGCCGAACCGTGAGCCTTTCTTTAAGCACACCAATAGACAAGAAGGATCCCATGCCGAAAAGACTACTTTCCGAATTTCATCAATAGGAATTTAGTCCGTGAGACTCCCCCTCCTAACAACCA
>JBLFXY010000174.1:0-8638 GCA_047611645.1 Glaciecola sp. | reverse complement strand
TGTTCCGAAATGGATGGACGATTCCTGGCACAACCCTCTATGCCCGACACACTCCTAGGGTGTGCAATCCTCCGTGGAGGAGAGTCCGGAGTTGGGCCTGATTGCGCTCTAGCCGCGCCTCTTGTTTGGCATTACGTTTGGCAAACATTGCCGCTAGCTCGGTTGCGCGCTCTTCACGGACGCGCACCACCCGCAGAGCTCGGCCGACGGGTCCCGCGATCTCGGCGACGCCTTCGAGGTCATCCGACCCGTAACCTGACCCATCCGGCCGCGGATCCAGCACCAATCAGCCTTCAAATGCCAGTTGACCGCCGGCCTGCTCCGGGCGCAACGCGAGGTGCACAGGGAAAAGACAGTCCTCGGGTTGGTTCCACACGCGGTTTCATTGCGGGTCGGCCCTCTCGCTTGCCCGTGACAAGATTCCCGAACCCAGCGGGAGGAGGCTGCTAAGTGGCTGGGTTCCGGCTCTACAGCACGGGGTCCGGGTTCAAAAGCGGCAGAGCCTTTGCCGCGGCTTCAATGACGGCAGGCCAACGGCTGTGCTGATGCAGATCCGCGACAGAGTTGATCTTCCAATGGTCTTCCGCAGAGAGGAAGTGATCTATGGCATCCTCAATCTGCTGCAGGGACTGAAATTGATCCGGGCGCAAGTGAGCCTTGAGATCACTCTTGTTGCCTTCAAAAAGGTCCCAGCCGCAGACCAACTCCGAAGGCACGTCTGCGATGGGCACATCCTTCTCGTACTGCAGTTGATCCTCGCGTGACGCCAGGGTCCGGACTTCCTCGATCACATTGCGGACGATAGCAGCAATGAGCGAGTTCACAGGATTTGAATCAGGGGCTTCCATAGGCCCCTATCTTACAGATCCGCCAGGTCTTTGCCCGAGACGGCTTTCTTGACGACGGAGTCCATAAGGACGGCGGCCAGGGGGAGGGAGGCTTGCTCCAAGTTGTCGCGGGTCTTTTCGATGACGTCTTTGTCGGCGGCTTCGGGGCCTTTGGTTATGGCGGCTTGGGCGGCGGTGGTGGCGGTCTCTAGGTCTTCGAGGGTTTCTATGTCTAGGGACGGGGTGGCAGCTAACAGGTTCTTGTGGATGGCTTGCAGCATGATGCCCATTTCGGTGATGAGTTCGACGACGCGGCGGTTGTCGAAGTCGGCTTGGGCGTTGGCGTAGCCTTCGGTGAGCATGGCTTCGACTTCGGTGTCGGTGAGGCCGTGCATGGGTTCGACGGAGATGTCGGAGCTGATGCCGGTGGACTCTTCCTTGGCGGTGACGGTGAGTTGGCCGTCGGCGTCCAGGTGGAAGCGCACTGCGATCTTGGGCATGCCGGCAGGCATGGGGGGAATGCCGGTGAGTTTGAACTTGCCGAGGCTGCGGCAGTCGGAGGCTAGTTCGCGTTCGCCTTGGAGGATGTTTAGGTCCAGGCCGGTTTGGTTTTCGGCGTAGGTGGTGTAGCCCTCGGTGTGCGAGCAGGGGATGGTCGAGTTGCGTTCGATCATCTTGGAGACGGCGCCGCCCATGGTTTCTAGGCCTAGGGAGAGGGGCGTGACGTCTAGGAGGAGTACGTCGCGGCGGCCTCCGGTTAGGACTTGGGCTTGGGCGGCGGCGCCCATGGCGATGACCTGGTCGGGGTTGAGTTCGGTGTGGGGCTTACGCTTAAAGGCGGCTTCGACCTGTTGGCGGACGAGCGGGATGCGCGTGGAGCCGCCGACCAGGACGATTTCGTGAAGTTCGGTGTTCTTCAGTCCGGCGTCGGTTAGGGCGCGCTTGCAGTGGTCTATCGTGCGCTGCACGAGCGGGGCGATGAGGGACTCGAAGGTGTCGCGGGTCAGCTCGGCGCGATAGTTGATGCCGTCCTCCGGCATGTGGATGCGCAGCTGGGTGTACGGGTCCCGGGTTAGGTCGCGCTTGGCTCTTTCGGCTTCCAGGCGAGCGGTGGCCAGGAAGGTGGGCGTGGAGAGTTGTTCTTTGGTGTGGCCGGCTTCGATGAGGGCGGCCTGCATGTGGCGGATGATGAGCCGGTCGAAGTCGTCGCCGCCTAGGGCTGTGTCGCCTGCGGTGGCGAGGACTTGGAACACGCCGTCGTCCACGCTCAGGATGGACACGTCGAAGGTGCCGCCGCCCAGGTCGAAGACCACTATGTTGCCTTCGCCTTTTTGGTCGAGGCCGTAGGCTAGGCAGGCTGCGGTGGGTTCGGAAACGATGCGCAGGACTTCGATGCCGGCGAGCTTGGCCGCGTCGCGCGTGGCTTGGCGTTGGGGCTCGTCAAAGTAGGCGGGCACGGTGATGACGGCTTGCATGACGTCGGCGCCACCGAGCACTTGGATGGCGCGCAGGCCGACCTCTTGCAGGATCAGGGCGCTGGCCTGCTGGGGCGTGATCTTCTTGTTGCGCACTTGGAACTGGACCAGGTGGCGGTCGGTTTCGGTGACGGCGTAGGGCAGCAGGTCCAGGTTGTCTTTGATATCGTCCAGACCGCGTCCCATGAAGCGCTTGACGCTGAACAGGGTGTGTTCGGGGTCGATCACCGACATGGCCTTGGCTGCGTTGCCGACCAGAGCCTTGCCCTTTTCGGGCACGTACACGATCGACGGCACCATGGGGGATTCGCCCTCGGGCGCCAATACGCGCGGACCGTTTTCATCCCAGATGGCCGCCAAGGAGTTGGTGGTTCCGAGGTCGATTCCGAGGACGACGGTTTTGACGACTTTGTCGATTACGTTGAGCTCGATGTAGCCCATGGGGGGGGGAGGGAGGGTTGTGGTCGTTGCCCGTGGTGGGCGTGGAAAATACCGAACCAGGTTCCTTTTCACACACTTCGCCGAGGTTCGGCTTGGAGCGTGAAGCGGTTTGGGTTCGGCGAAGTGTGTGAAAAGGAACCTGGTTCGGTATTTTCAGGGTCGGGTCGGCAGGGCAACCCGTTGAATGGGGAAACGGGCTAGGCGCTCTGAAGCGCTTCGGTTCGTTTGAGGATGCGGGCTAGGTAGCGCAGCACATCCAAGTGTTCGCGGGCGGTTTGCAGTTGGGGGCTGCCCTGTTCCGGCAGGGGGTCGAGCTCGCCGCGCAGGTCGACCATGGTGCGGTGACGGCGGGTTTGCAGTTCCTGGGCTAGCTCTTTCAGTGCATCCGCATCGGCGTTGCCTTGTTCCACGTCGTCCAGGACCTCGTTCCAGTCCATGACTTCCATGAGCAGGGCCTGGGGCACACCCTTGGAGGCTGGCGGGCCTTCCAGGTAAGTGATGAGCCATTCGGTGCGCTCCACATCGCTGGTCAGCACGCGGTAGGCGATGTTGAGTCGCGCGGTGTGGTGCTCGGCCAAGCGGGTTTGCGCGGCGTCGCCGGCAGCACCGTGCAGGTCCGGGTGGGTCAGGCGCGTGATGCGCAGCAGGCGTTTGCGTAGCTCCATCGGACAGATGGTCCAGGTGGGGGCGAAGCCAAACAGCTGGAAGGGACTCGGCAGCGTTTGGTTGTCATCGAGCAGGCCGCATGAACCGCAGGCCAGGGGCGACATGCGTTGGCTATCGCACCCCGAGCAGGGAGAGGGCTCCAGCTCCTGCATGGCGTCGGTTTGAGTGCTCGGATCGATCATCGCCAGGGGTTCGTAGGTCTCGGACGGTAAGCGCCCGGGCAGAGGTTGTTGTTCCCGGGCGCATAGCGCCCGGGAAAGGTCGGAATCAATCCGGGGTCAAACGCTGAAGGATTCGCCGCAACCGCAGCTCTTGGAGGCGTTGGGGTTTCCGAACTTGAAACCGCGGCCCATGAGGCTCTCTTCGAAGTCGACTTCGGTGTTGTTCAAGTACAAGAAACTTTTGGGGTCGCAGACGATTGTGATGTCGCCGTACTCGGTGATCTGGTCGATTTCATTGGTGGTGTCGTCGAAACCCAGGGTGTACGAGAATCCGGAACAGCCGCCGCCTTTGACACCTACGCGTAGGTTGGTGCCATCGGGAAGGCTCTGGTCTTCGATGATGCGCCGCACTTCTACAGCTGCACGGTCGGTGAGTGAAATGGCCATGGTGTTCTCTTAAGCGTTGTCGCGCTTGTTCTTGAAGTCTTGGATGGCAGCTTTGATGGCGTCTTCGGCCAGCACGCTGCAGTGAATCTTGACCGGGGGCAAGGAGAGCTCCTCCACGATTTGCGTGTTGGAAATAGTGAGGGCTTCGTCGAGCGTGCGCCCTTTGACCCATTCGGTGGCCAGGGAGGAGCTCGCGATGGCGGAGCCGCATCCGAATGTCTTGAATTTGGCGTCCACGATCGTGTCGCCTTCGACCTGAATCTGGAGCTTCATCACGTCGCCGCACTCGGGGGCGCCGACGACGCCGGTGCCGACCTCGCCGTTCTTTTTGTCCATCGAGCCGACATTACGGGGGTTGTTGTAGTGGTCTAAGACCTTTTCGCTGTATGCCATGTTTGGTTTCCTTGCTTGTTTGAGAGTGTGTTTGTTTGAGTGTGTGTTCTGTTTAGTGGGCGGTCCACTGAATCGATGCGAGGTCAATACCTTCCAACACCATTTCGTAGAGCGGGGAAAGCTCGCGTAGTTTCTTGACAGCCTCGATGGTTTGCGCGGCGGCGAAGTCTACTTGCTCGTTGGTGGTCTGACGACCGAATCCGTAACGGATGGATGAGTGGACCAGCTCGTCGCCTACGCCCATGGACTGCAGCACGTGGCTGGGCTCCAGGCTGGCTGAGGTGCATGCGGAGCCGGAGGAAACCGCCAGGTCCGGGATGCCCATGATCATGCTTTCACCTTCCACGTACGCGAACGAAATGTTCGAGCAGATGTTGATGCGCTGGTCCGGGTTGCCGTTGAGATAGACGTGGTCCAGGGCGTCGAAGATTTGCTTTTCGAAGCGCGTGCGCAGGGCCAGGGAGTGGGCTTGGTCTTTTTCCAAGTCCGTGACGACAAGGGCACAGGCCGCGCCCAATCCGACAATGCTGGGCACGTTGAGGGTGCCGGAGCGCATACCGCGCTCGTGGCCTCCGCCGTCCTGCTGTGCGACCAAACGCACGCGGGGCTTGCGGCGGCGTACGTAGAGCGCGCCGACGCCTTTGGGGGCGTAGATTTTGTGGCCCGAAAAGCACAGTAAGTCGACCTGGGCTTCTTCCACGTCCACTTTGATCTTGCCCACGGCCTGGGTGGCGTCGGTGAAGAGCAGTACGCCCTTTTCTTTGCACAGCTTGCCGATTTCGGGGATCGGATTGATCGAGCCGATCTCATTGTTGGCCCACATGATCGAGACCAGCAGGGTGTCCTCGCGCATGGCCTCGGCCACTTGCTCGACACTGTGCTGACCCATTTTACTGGGGGTCAGATAGGTCACATCCACGCCCTGTTTTTCCAGGTGCTTGGCGGTGTCGAGCACGGCTTTGTGCTCGGCCAGGCTAGTGATGATGTGTCCGCGATGCGGCTCGCCGGCGGGCTTGCCGTACATCTCGATCACACCTTTCATGGCCAGGTTGATCGCCTCTGTGGAGCCCGAGGTGAATATGATTTCCTTGGGGCCGCAGCCGAGGGCAGCGCCGACCTGCTCGCGTGCTTTGGTGATTGCGGTTTCCGCTTCCCAACCAAAGGCGTGGCTGCGGCTGGCGGAGTTGCCGTAAAACTCCGTGAAGTAAGGCGCCATGACTTCGAAGACGCGCGCGTCAACGGGTGTGGTGGCTTGGTAATCCAGGTAAATGGGTTTCTTCATCACTCTGCCCCTGCTGAAGGGGATGTGGCGGTTTTCAGTCCGCCGTGGCCGCTGGGTGCGGCAACAAACTGGGAGGAGGGTTCGAGCAAGGAGCTCAGACTGGTGCTTTCCATCAGCGACCAAATGCCGCTGCGGATACGTTCAAGAGGATTGCGAATAGGACACTGGGCCTTCACTTCGCATTCCTTTTCGATGGATTCATCCTGGCATTCGGTCAGGGCGGGGGCGCCCTCGAGGACCTGAACCACCCTTCCGATCGAAATGTCTTCGGGAGCGTGGGCCAGTGAATACCCGCCATGGGCTCCGCGCTGGGAATCGATTAGGGATGCGTGCTGGAGGTCCTTGAGGACCTCGGCCAGCAGCCTGCGAGGCACAGGATACTGCTCGCCAATTTCTCGGGCGCTAACCACGCGTCCCGCGTGCTCCGCGAGGTGCACGAGGGCGATTAGGCCGTATTCGGTTCGTTTGGTGAGTTTGAGCATGGTGCCGTAGGAGGCTGGAAATCAATTCGCAGCAATCCAGTGCTAATTGTAGTATCACCATCGTCCGGGCGGCAGCCCCTAGCTGATTAAAACTGCTCCAAACATGAGGATTACCACACTGGGCCTCTCATATTGAGTTCCGGGGCACTCCGGTCTCAAGCCAGCGACACCCCCTAGCCGATGCTTCTATATATGAAGTACCCGGAAAACCACATCACATGCCTGGGCTGTACCCAGCCCATCCAGGGTACCTCGGTCATCAACCGTATGGCCAACGGCACCTCCTGCAAGATCTGCGTGGAGCGCGTGCTCGACGCCCAGCCCTCCTTGCTCGTCAATGAGGAAGTTACCTCAGAGTCCGGCCCCCAGCACAAAATGGCTCCGATCCTGCACTTCCCGGCCATGGGCGAATGGGACGATGCGCCCGAGCCCGCCTAGGTTAGCCAGGCTGAATCCAAACAATGCGAGCGCGGCCTTTTCGGGTCGCGCTCGTTTTTTTAAAGCTGAGTGAGCAAGGCTCGCTGCTGTTGCCGACCGATCCCAGGAAAGTCGATCCCTTACGCGCTGACTATGGCTCCACCAAATCGACGAGCTACAAACCCTGTTGGCCGGTTTGTAATTGGAAGCTCAGCGTCAGGGCCCCACCTGACTGAATTTCTGTCGAGACGGTTTGCAGGCCGGCGCTGGTTTCGGTCACCCGGGAAAGGGTGACGTCGAAGGCTCCGGCGCCCCACGGGAGATTGAGGATGCTCAGGTCAATCTGCGCGGTTGTGCCCGCGCCGGGATCGTCGAGCACGATGGCCGTGAGTACTCGTGAGCTGGCGTCATTGCGCCCGCTGAGCATGGAGAGCGAGCTTGGATTGTTGCTGACGTCGAGTGTGTTGAGTGTCGGGTTGAGATTGTTGAGGGCCTGATAGACGTGGCTGACCGGTTTGTGGGCAGCGGGACCGGTTCGCAGCCAGCCAAGTTCTCCATCGTTTGTGCCCACGTCTCGCAGCAGGGCTTCATGGGCAAGTACGAAGGGGAAAACTTGCATGAACCCGAGGACCTTAGCACGGAAATTTCCGTGTTCGATTTGGTTGTAAACCGGGTCCAGGCCATTGAGGCTTCGACCCCATTCTGCGTTGACCCACGGGAGCGAATCTCCGGCGGCCATGGCCGAGGCTTGCACCAAGGAGAAGGCTCCGAAGTGTTCGCTGGGTAGGTCGCCATAGCTATGGAAAGACAGGTAATCCAAGCGAGGGGTGAAGGTGGCAGAGCGCACCAAAAAGGACTGCAGGAAAGCAACGCCAGCCGTAGAAGGCAGGAACGCAAAAGAACCTGCGCCCAATTGGACCTGGCCGGTTAGCTGCGCATCCCCATCGACCTCCGTTGCGATGGCGCTGTACATGTCGAAAAAATCTGATTCCGTGGCCGTCCAAAAGATGGGCATAGGATCCCCGGTCGCATCCACCAAATCGGGTTTATTGCCGATTTCGAACCACTCGACACCAAAATCGGTGGCGCCAGCGAACAACCCCCGCGCGTGTCGCATGGTGTTTCGGACGACCCTGGCATACACCGCTGGATCGGATGGTGGGGAGGTTCGAATTCCGTTGGAGTATGAGAGTGTTGCGAAGGGGGCGCCGGGCTGGCCGACGTTGAAGTTGTTGGCGTTGAGTGGATCTTGCTCGAGAGCCAGTGTGAATGGCATGTAGTCAAAACATACATACGGCTGTACCCCAGCCGCCACCAGACCCGTGAGAAGTGAATCCAAATATGTGAACTCGTAGTTGGCCGGATCGTCCGCGCCTATGAGTGTATTCGGCCCGCGGTAGAACTCGCGTTCCACGTTTTGTAGAACCCCCGCATTGGTGCTGTCTCCTCCGGCGGGCGGCGGAAACCCGACCTCTCATCGCCCGACCGAGCACGTCCACGAACGCGGGGCCAGACTGGCCAGCAACGCGGGGAATCCAGCTTCTGAAGCGTAGTTGAAGTGGGTGTAAGACAGGTCGTAATGGTCTCCCCAAAGCGGGCGCAGCAATCCTGTGGTGGTGCCCGCATCGATCTCGATGGAGTAGGTCACGATTGTGGGCGGCTCACTGCCTTCGGAGCCTGCGCAGGCGAATAGGCACAGGAGAACGATAAGCGAGTGAACGGGGTGTTTGAGGTGGGACATCGTTGTGGATCCAAAAATCGAATACCCTCGTCGAAAAAAGTATGAACTGGGCGCGAGGGACCGTGTCAGGTGCGGTGCTAGGTGCGGTGCTAGGTGCGGTGGAATTACACCGATCCCGGTGGAAACATCGGCGGCTCTATCTTGTAGCTATGCGTCGGTCGAGATTCCATGGCAGGCAAACGAAAGGGATAAACTCCCCATTGTTGGTGTTGGGGTCCGACGAGGGTTCAATGATCCGGAAATGCGCCGGCGGAGAGCGACGCAATGCGCTCGGTAAGGAAGCGGCCACTTTGCGAGGGCCCTCCA
>JBLFXY010000173.1:0-8677 GCA_047611645.1 Glaciecola sp. | reverse complement strand
GTCGGATACGGCGTCAGACGCCGTATCCGACTACTGGTCAGCGTTTTCGTCTTGCAGTCCTGCGCCGAAAACATCCTCAGGCTGGGGGTCGGTCGAGCGGCGGCGCATGTCTTGCACGAGTTCCGCTTCCGCTTCCGTGATGAATGGCATGCCGCGGGATTTGAACCAGTACTCGTGCAGGCGATCCATGGCTAGGCCCAGCAGGGTGCCTTCGGGGTAGGTGTCGTCCTCGCCGAGGACTCCGGCGGGCATGCCGGTGAAGAGTTCCAGGGCTTCGGTCACGTGATCGATCGCGTAGATATGAAATTGGCCCGCGGCACAGGCTGCAACGACATCCTTGCGCAGCACCAGATTGCGCACGTTGGTGCTGGGCAGGATGATGCCTTGGTCTCCGGTCAAACCTGCATCCGTGCAGGCGGCGAAGAAGCCTTCAATCTTTTCGGAAGCGCCGCCTATGGGTTGGATGTTGCCGAATTGATCGATGGCACCGGTCATGGCGAGGCTCTGCTTGAGCGGTACGCCAGTCAGACCGGAGATCATGCAGCAAGTTTCTGCGCCGGAAGCGGAGTCGCCGTCCACGCCACCGTAGCTTTGCTCGAAAGCGAGCGAGGCATTGAAAGCCAGCGGATGGAGGGTGGGGAAGAGGTGTCGCAGGAGCCCGCCTAGGATGTGGAAACCCTTGGTGTGGATGCGTCCGGAAAGGCTGGACTCCCTTTCGATGTCCACCATGCCGCGCATGCCGGGGCCGACGCTGGCGGTGATGCGTGCGGGGAAGCCAAAGGTCAGGGGGCCGGCTTTCATGACCGCCATGCCGTTGATTTGGCCCACACAGTGGCCGCGAGTTTCGATGCGAATGGTGCCTTCGGCAATGTTTTCGCGGAAGCGTTTGGAGGGGTTGCCGGCCCGCTCGCGCGTGCGGTTGATGGCACGCGCAATATGCTCTGCAGTGGTGTTGCATTCGGCGGTGTCGAGGCTGCGGTTGATGTATGCGGCTTCGCGCGCCAGGTCGAAGAGGCGTGTGAACTGGGTGGTCAAGCGGTCGTGGCGACCGGCGATACGCGCGCCGTGTTCGCACAGGGAAGCCACGGCTCCGCGCGTGAAGGCGGGCAATAACTCGTCCTTGGCCAGGCGGGCGAGCGTCCGCGCGTAGTACAGCTGACCTTCCAAATCGTTGGGCAAGTCCCCGTCGAAATCGGCCAGTACCTTGAATAGCTGCCCGAAATCCGAGTCGTTGGCGTCCAGGCCGTAGTAGATGCCCGCGTCGCCGATCAGAACGACTTTGACGTTTAGGTCGATGGGCTCGGGCATGATGGCTGGGCGGCTTCCGAACCTTTTACTATCGTGGGGCACAATCTCCAATTGGCCGGTGCGCAGGGTGCGCACGAGTACCTTCCAAGCGCCGGATTCGGAGACTAGATCCTGAGCGTTGAGAATCAAGAAGCCCGATTCTGCGCGCAGCAGAGATCCGGCCCGAATCATCATGTGGGCCGACGGCGTGGACCCATCGGGAGCGGAACTGTAGTCGATGTTGCCCAAGAGATTGGGCAGGGTCGGCGTATTCTCCACGATCACGGGGCAGCCTTCTACTTTGTGATTGACGAGCACATTGACCTTGTAGCGTTCCGTGAGATCGCGCTTGTCGCTGACGATGTATTGCAGCAATTCCACCACGTCCTCAAGGATGGCATTCAAGAATAGGCTCACACCTTTGCTGGCGAAGTCATTGGCCAGGATCGTCAAGCGATGGCTCATCAACTTGCGAGCTTGCTCGGTATAGATGGCAGCCATCCCGATGCGGTGATCGGCTTGTGCCTTGGCTACCATGGTATTGAACTCCTGGAAGCGTTGGCGGAAAGATTGCACGGACTCTCCGGCAGCTTTGGCGGTGGCTTCGTCTAGTGAGCCCTCCTTGCGCAGTGCCTCGAACGCGTCCGGGCTCACGGGTTTGCCATCCACAAGAGGCACGATGGCCGTACCCACTTCATCCCCTTTTTTTATGGGGACGAGAGCCAACCCGGCGGCGGCCAATTCCTTTTCGAGGGGGGCACTGTCGGTCTTGGCCTCGAGTGCGGATGCCAAGGTACGGCCCTTAGATTTCATATCCTTCGATGAGAGCGCGGGGATCAAATCGGTCCGAATGTAGGCGGAGAGTTCGTCTACGCGGCGCGCAAATTCCCGTCCGCGGCCGCGGGGTAAATCGAGCAATTTGGGACGGTCGGGCTGGGCAAAGTTGTGCACGTAGCAGCGGTCTTTGGCCAGGGGACACGCTGGCTGGATCTGCTTGATAAGGGTCTGCACCAAGTCCAAGCGGCCCGTGCCGGTCAAACCCCTGACAAATACGTTTTGGCCGGGGGCGTGAACCTCCAGGCCAAATCTTAGGGCCTCCAGGGCGCTATCCTTGCCCATGACCCCTTCTTGAGGCTCCACGTCGAGGGTGGTCTCGAACTGGAAGACCTCGGGATCGACGGTGCAGCGCAGTTTGTCCAGGGGCACGCGCTTGGCGTCTTGTAGGGGGGTGGGCTTCATAGTGGGGAGGCAGGGCTTGAGATGCGAGAGGGTCATCCTACGACGCTTTCCCACTTTGCTAAAGCAAACAACCGTATCTGTCGATGCTGGTACAGAATGTCTGCTCACCTGGAAAATACTCCTGTATCTCGCTATTTGCTGGCCCCGGCCATGCTCGCAGTTCTCATCGCCGGACCCTTTGCCAGTTTGGTCGCAGGCCAATGGGGAGTTTCCTGGTGGATGGTATTTCTGGTCACCGCCGGAGCCTTGGCCATATTTTGGGACATTGCCATCTTGCGCGAGGCCCGTGAAGGCCGGCCCTTGGCCGCCAAGAAGGACCCGGTATTCGGCAGCATGCACAGCTTCGAGCTGGGGCTGTGGGAATTGGACGAACTCGTCAAGATGGAAGGTGCTTGGTTGCCCGTGGCGATTGCAGCCGGCAGCGACGGGCCCTCCAGCGAGCAGCGCGATACCTATCGGGACTTCCTCAAATTTCCGTCGCAGTATCGCGAACAATTGGTGGATGCTCTAATTCGACAAGCGGGCGAGCAAGATTTCCCAGGGCTCACGCCCGTCCGAATATTTTTGCCAGACGTATCCGAAGCGCACGGGACCAACCTGGAGATCGAAGTGCAAGTGGACGGCGACGGAGCCGGTCCCCATGCGGAAGTGGTCAGCTTTCACGCCGGTCAAGCCACCAACGCGCGAGCTGCGTAGATACGGAGTCGTATTTACTTGCCAGGTTTGGTGAACGCGTAGCGTTTGCCATCAAATTGCAGTTCGAGGATCAAGCGGCCCTTCGACTTTTCCTTGATGGTGAGGGTGGGTAGCTTGGCGGCGTTGAATTCGTAGGTGGCGAACCTTGATTTGCCGATGGGGGCGAATGGACGCTCCGCTGCAAAGATGGGCGCATTCATGTCGAAAATATTCAACTGTCGCTTGACGAAGGCGACCTCCACAGTGGTGATACTCTCGGCGTGATGGAGACGCATCAGAACGCTGACCCGCCCGCTGCGGGAATCTTCGCTCGCGCCGATCTCTTCAAATGACGTGACCTCACCATGTTCTGCTAGATGCTTGGGCCAGTAAGTGCTGAGAACCATGCCGGGCCAGGTCTTCGGAATATGGGGCAGCATGTCGCGTTCCAGCGCCTCTGTTTTTCCTGCGAGTAAGCCCTTGATGATTTCGTGGGCGCGCTTGCGTTCCCACTTAAAGGCTGATGCTTTGGAGGGTTTTTGGCCTTGAAGAATCGCGACGGCCTGATCGCCTTCCGCGCCCAAGCGCAGGGCTGCGCCCGATCGCTGCACGACAATGCGCCCATATTGCTTGGAGGCATAGACCCCGGTTAAGGCTTCTAGGTCCGCAGTTTTCCAGGTTTCTGTGGCGGGCGGTGCCGGCACTTTTTCGGTTTCCCCGACCATCATGGAGGATAGTCCCCACGTCACTTGCCAATGCATGCCTGGCCGATTACTCATGAGCAGCACCAATACGTCCTCATCCACGAAGTGACGGATATAGGTTTGGAAGCCAGGCGCGGTGCCCCCGTGGGACACAACCCGCTTACCGGCACCCCGGTCCAGCACATACCAGCCGCAGGCGTAGTTCTCGAGTGCGGGTGTGAGCCATTTCTGCATGGACTCCGGCGATAGGACCTTGCCCGTGTGTAGAGCCTGAATCCATTGGTACAAGTCACTGACTGAGGTCACGACGCCGCCCATGCCCTTGTAACCCCAGCCATGGATGTAATCCGTGGTTAGCTTGCCGCCGTCGTGGGATCGGGCCAGGTGCGGTGTGTTGGCATCTACGGTATTGGAGAAGTAGGTGTGTTTCAGACCTGCGGGCACGAACAAATTCTCGGTCACCCACGTTTCGAACGTTTGGCCTGTCGTGCGCTCGACGATGGCAGCTAGCAATGCGTACCCGCCATTGAAATATTCAAACCCTTCCCCAGCGGCCTGACCGCGCGGGGCGTCGAGGTACATGGCCACGGCGCGTTCCCGATCGGATCCCGAGCCGCCGCGACCATAGCGCGCAAATCCGGAGGTGTGATTCAGAAGGTGTTGGATGGTCACCGCGTGATGTCGCTCGGGCACCTTGTCCAGGTGCTTGGAAATGGAGTCCCTCGTCGAAAGCTTGCCCATGGACTCCAACATCAAAATGGCCGCAGCGGTCACCTGCTTGGAAGCCGAAGCGATGTCGTACAGAGTCTCAGGACCATTCATCGCTCCTTCGCCGGGCAGCGCTTCTCCATATCCCTTGCGCAGCAGGATCTGATCGCCTTGCGCTACCAGAACGGAACCGGAGAACCCAAACATCGCGCAACGCCGCAGATAAGCGTCCAGATCTTTCCCTTTAGAGCCCTCCACAAGCACTTCACGCTCCTGGTAGGAACCGGCTGATTGGGCGTTGACAGGGAGAAGTACGAGAGCAATCAGCGCCAGGAGTAGTCGATACATGACAGCAAGTTCACCGAACTCAATGGGGGGATTTGGGATTCCCTGGGAGGGAGGAATATTGAACAGCCAGTGTACCAAGACCCCTCTGGCAGGACCGGTTCCGCCTGTCCTAGCAGCCTGCGATGTGTTTTGGGTTCCCATCTACCTGGGGCTCAATGCCCATTTCTTTGTAACGCAGACCGCAGAGGGCGCGATAGGCCTGTAGCCTGCGCAAAGTGGCCCTGGTTTCTGTTTCGATGGCACTGGAATGGGTGTCGGTTTTTGGCCCGGGCACGGCGAGGATGCCGGAGAGCTCCTGGACGAGGATTTTTTAAGCTGCGCGGAAACGGAGCGATGCCGTTGATTTTAACGGGAAACCCCTCATTCCAATTCTGCTGGCTGATCGTCTTGTCGGGATCCTTGACCCTGAGAGAACCGTCGAGCAAGCCAGCTTTGTGCGCGGCCTTTAGCATCCACTCGCCGCCCTCTATGTTGCACGTAAACTTGCCGACATCCACGCCTTTGTTGTATCCCGCGGCCAGTTCGCTTCGTCTTTTTTCGTAGAAGCGCTCGAAGCGGCCATCTAGATCGCCCTTGCGCCAAGTCGCGACCACATGGCGCTAACCGCTCAAAAAAACGCTGCTCTCGGCCGTCGATTGGATCCTCCGCATAGCGCGCTTTGACAATTAGCGTTCCCATCCTCACCAAACTCCGAATAGGTCCCGTACTTTTGGCCCTGCGCATTCGTGCTGTAGTGAATGTGGATCTGTCCAGTGGGATATTGCTCGAGGACTGCGCCAGCTTGGCGAACGCTCGCTGCGGAGAATGGCAAGAGGAAAACCAGGACGATGGCGACACGGATGAACCTGGAATGGCAGGGGCCGGCTGGAATATCGGGCAGGGTTTAGGGTTTAGGGTTGAGGCGATAATCAGAGCTTCGCGGACATTCTAGTGCATGCAAAAGCCTTCGATAGGCTCGCAGAGGAATTCAATGGCTACTTGGATGCCGATCCGGATACGTGAGGGGAAGTGTCACGTATTTAGAACAACGCACATCGGGCAGCTTCCCGATGTGCGTTGCGAATGGGCCCTGTTATGTGGGCCCTGTTATGTGGGCTCTGTTGAGTGGGCCGAGTTCCTATTGAAAGGGGATCGACAGGGCCGTGGAGAAGTTGGACGCGGGGGTGCCGGAGACCGTGTCGCGGTACCAAGTCTGGAAGTAATAGGTCTGGCCGGAGGTGGCGGAGATCGTACTCGCTCCCTGGGGGATCGCCAGCGGGTCGATGGTCAGCGCGAAGCTGCCCGAGGCCCCCGAGAACCGGATTTCGGGGGTTTGGTTGTAGCGGCCTCCAATCCCTCCCAAGCAGAAGTTGCCTTTGCTGCCTCCAGCGAAGGGCACGTAATCCGTTTCGGTGCCTACCAGGTAATACCCGAACACGTTGATGGGCATGTTGTCGGTGCGTAGCTCTTGTGTGGAGCTAGGCAGGCGGTTGCCGATGGCCGTCATGTAGGCGCCTTCGCCGCTACTGTTCCGCAGGCCCCTGCAATACTGAATACCAGCGGTCTGCTCGCGGGTGGCGAACACGCGCGCCCCTTGGATTGTGCGATCGCCCAGGCCCTGGGTCCAAGCGATCATGGCATCGGACCAAACATCCGGGCCGCCACCGCTTGCGGTGGAGCAGGCGGCCAAGTCTGTAATCGTCACTCCCGCGTCAGCGACCAGGAAACGGCCTTCACTGAATCCCAGGCTGTTTCCAACAGGTTGTGCGACCACGGAGAAAATGTGGCCATACCCTTGAGCCCACGTGATGATCCAATGTTCATTGGTGGTAGCCACAACGCAATCGATGTGCAGCAGAGTGTCGTAGTTCAGCTGGTTGTAGAGTTGGATTGCAGAGGCATTTCCATTTTGATGCACCAGCGATGACCAGAGCGATGAGGTGCTGTTGGAGCCGTAACCAAAAGTGACCAGGGCGTAGGACTGCGTCGCGTTTGAGCCATAATTCAGCAAGTCCGAAACGGAGACGTGAGAGAAGTAAGGACCACCGGGGTTGGTACGCAGGGTGCGCCGGGAACCTGCAAAAGCTCCGTCGAAACGGATGCGCTGGGTGTTGAGCAGGACATTCCCGTTGGAAGCCAACTCCTCCTGCCAAACCACCTGCCAGTAGGAAGTGAAACCCGTATCGCCCGTGCTTTTGGAAATGCGGAGTTTGGAATCGCTCACGTTTGTATCGACTTGAAGGTCCTGCACAAAACCGGCGGATGTGCCATCGCTGTTGAGGAGCTGGCAGACCACCTCCACTCCGGCAAATGTGACCCGTGTCCAAGCAACACAGAAATAGGAAGCACCTGAGGTCCAGTGGTCTCCTCCAATCACAGGGGAGTAGGTCCCTAAGCCCTGCATGCCGCCGTCCAGGGAGAAGGATGCACCGATGCTTCCACTGACCGAGTTGCGGGTGCGGCCTAGAATACTTGTATGGAACGGGGCGAGGTCTGTTTCGCTCACAACGGTCATGAAAGAGCGGGACTGTTGATGATAAGCCACGGAGGGGACCCCCGAGTCTTCAGGACCCGACCAGAGGTAGTTCCCGCCGCTTCGCGTTCCCGTGGATCCGGCTAGGAACCAGCTGTAGAGGTCATGGTCACCTGCGGAAAACTGCTCGCGGATGACGGCTAAGTAATGATCGGCTTGCACGTCATATGCGAGCGTCGGGTTGGTGAGGTCTGCACCCGGGGCACTATCAATGGTGAAAGTGCTCAGGAACGGGTCGACTAAGATGGCCCCTTTGGCGCGGCTTAGAAAACTTTCCGGCACCACGATCTCAATCGCAGAGCCTGTCCAGCGGCTGGGGATTTCAATCCGTGCGCCCGCTTCGTCGAAGGCCACGGCTCCGGAGTAACGCACGCCCCCGTGCTCGTTGGAGAAGAGCAAACCGCTGCCGTCCTTCGCCGCGAGCAAATCGGTTTGAACGCCGATGCGCAGGCTCAACGAACCTTGGTTGGGCAGATCCTCAAACAAGAAGGTCTGCTCCATTTGCTGCAAGCCAACCCGGACTTTTTCCGTGAACAGGCCTCGATCCCAAACGACGGTTTCCCCATCCCGGCGGGGCTCGACGGAGTCGGTCCATGGCAAGGTCTCGGATCCGATGCGCACGTCCTGCATGCTCAAACTCAGCGGGAAGTTTCGGGGAACTTTGGACCCGAGGAAGGGCACGAAGTGGAAGCCTTGGGTGTCAAACTGGGCCTTGTAGTCCTGGCCTCGAACGAGAATGGACTCGTCGGATGCTTGATCCCAATAGAGACGAGAGTGATCCACTCCCGTACTTAGGTCCAGGTTTGCTGCCCGGGAGCTTTGGTCGGCCGTGTGGCCCTCGGTAAGGCCGAAATCCGGCACCGGAACATTGGCTCGTGAGTGGGGCGCGCGCTGGGGCATGCCAAAGGAGAGCGTGCTCAATCCCAAGGAAAGGGAGAGGAGGAGGGCTTGGTACTTCATGGGGCGTCACGGGAGGGAGGTCTGCTTACAGGGAGATAACTGGGGGGGGCCGCCGGACATTTTCAGCCAATCCATATTTTTGCGCTTTGAGGGCTGCCCGTGCTTGGGGGATGCCTAATGAAGGGGATCGGGTGCTGTTGATGGAATGGGTAGGTCTCTAAGGGGGAGGGTGGGGATCGGGCGGTCTGTGGAGGTGGGGTGGTCTGGGGAGGTGGGGTGGCGGCCAAGGGGGGGGGGACGGTGC
>JBLFXY010000172.1:0-8691 GCA_047611645.1 Glaciecola sp. | reverse complement strand
GATCCAATCCCGAGTTGCCTTAGGACCCGATTCCGGAAGACCCATTCCAAGGTTGGCCGATCACACCGCCGCAACTCCGGGCCCGCAATCCCTACCGCCGCTAACCTCAAACGAGCAAGGCTATTCCCTTTCGCGGAGGCCACCCACATCCCCGCAAACGATCGCGCCCTGCGCGAGCGTCTTTGTCGGTACATTGCCCGCCCCCCACTAGCCCAAGGCCGCCTCTCCCTAACCGACGATGGCCAAGTCCTAGGGAAACTCCGCTCCCCCTGGCGCGACGGCACCAAGGCCTTTCGCTTTGACCCCCTCGTTTTCATCGAGCGCCTTGTTGCGATCCTCCCGCACCCACGCGAGCACCAACTCACCTACCACGGTGTCTTCGCCCCCGCGTCCTCCCTGCGTCACCTCATCGTGCCAAGGCCCTCCGCTACCGACCCCGAACACGCGCACTGCCACGAGCCCCCCACTGCCACCGATCCACCCGAGACCGCCACCAAACTCCACATAGGCTCATCCACCTATCGCTGGCCCGGGTTACTTAAACGCGTATTCAACGAGGACGTCCTGCGCTGCCCAAACTGCCACGGCCACCGCACCCTGCTCACGGCCATCACCGATGCCTTTGCGATCCGTCGCATACTCGCGCACTTTGGCCTACCCACCGAAGTCACATCCACCGGGCCGCTCTCGCCTTTGCTCTCGAACATCCTGTTGGATGAATGGGACAAAGAGCTAGAGCGTCGAGGTCACAAGTTTGCTCGCTACGCCGACGACTGCAACATCTATGTGCGGTCGGAACGTGCGGGCGAGCGAGTGCGGGACTCCTGTCGGCGCTTCCTTACTGGTGCAAATGTGGACTCAGCTTCGGGTGCATTTTCGGCTGCGCTTTCGGTAGACGTAGTAGAGCCTGTGGGGTGGAATCCCTGCTCGGCGCGCGAGCTTGGCGATCGAGGTACCAGAGCTCTCGTGCTCCGCCAGCAGGGTCTCGATCTGTTCGGAAAGGTTGGGCGTGGGCGCGGTGGCCGTTGTGTCTGTGTCATTCATCCAGGCAAAGTGCCGGGAGCCTGCCCTACGCGCTACATGGCCTCACCGGACACATACCTCTCATTTGCTACCCCATCTGCAGATCCCGCAAGGGTTACTGCGTGTGAGGCCGGCCTTCTCACCCCATCGCGTTCGTTATGACGCAGTATGACGCGGAAGCGCTACTAGACCCCGCCCAACGTGTAGGTGGATCGCAACCAGAGCATCACTAGAAATGTCGCTAAGCAAAGCCCTCCGACCAAAAGACCAACCGTCCTTTGAGTGATTTCTTCGGGGCCTTTTTTGTGGGCTTGTTCGGGAGTGGTTTGCATAGGAGGATAATTTATTGTGTCGGGATTGAAACACCGACCGAATGAGTTGTAAGTAAAATGTTGCACCACTATGACGAAGTTGATGCACCTGTTGTTCCTTTCCGTCACACAATAATGAAAACATACATGAACTTTCTGCTTTCAACACGCCTATATACGGTTTGTAGGGCATGGTTTCAGGGAATCCTGCAAGAAGCGTGCAAAGCGAATTACCCTGCTAGACTGCCCCCACCATGCCCAACCACCCCATAGAGCCCCCCCAAACCCTGCAATGGGTGGGCAACCTGCCCGGTCACGTTTTGATGATCGAGCAGACCAAACTCCCCCAATTCGAAGAGCTTGAAGTTCACGATGTGCCCGGCATGGTGGACGCCATTCGGCGATTGGCTGTCCGAGGAGCGCCCGCTATCGGTGTGGCCGCGGCCTTTGGGGTGTTGCTCGGAGTGCAACAACGCCTGACGGCTGGCTCTCAAGAAGCCCTGGATGCCACCCTACGGGACTGTGCGGCATTGGCCCGATCGCGCCCGACGGCTGTCAATCTCTTCTGGGCCCTCGAACGCATGCAGGCAGCTGCGGGCGTCGCCCATAGTAAGGGGCTCGCCGGTCAGGAATTTGCCCGGCACATGCAGGCGGAAGCCGTAGACATCTATGAAGGCGATCGCCGCACTTGCCGACTGATGGGCGAAGCCGGTGCCGAATTGATCGAAAGCGGCATGACCTTACTGACCCATTGCAACGCTGGGGCCCTGGCCACGGCCGGCATGGGTACCGCACTCGCCCCCATGTATGTGGCGCACTCACAGGGGAAGCAAATCCAAGTCTTTGCCGACGAAACTCGACCGCTTCTACAAGGAGCGCGCATCACGGCCTGGGAGCTAAACCGTGCAGGAATCGATGTGACCGTCATCACCGATGGCATGGCCGCCAAAGTCATGCAGGAAGGTCGAGTGGACGCCATTTTTGTAGGTAGCGACCGAATCGCTGCCAATGGCGATGTCTGCAACAAGATCGGTACCTACGGTTTGGCTTTGGCCGCCCAGTACCACAAAGTCCCCTTTTACGTGGTCGCGCCCTTGTCCACCATCGACGTCTCCTTGCCCGATGGCTCGGCCATCCCCATCGAGGAACGGGACCGCGACGAAATCGCCTGCGGGATGGGCAAGCAGACCGTACCCAACGGTGTCAAAGTCTACAACCCAGCCTTCGATGTGACCCCTGCCGCCTGGATCACCGCCATCATCACCGAGGTGGGTGTGATCAGAAATCCCGATGAAGCCCAAATTCGGGCGGCTTGCAAAGGCCTCCTGGATCCGAGTCAATCGTCCTGACCCTAGAGCCATTCACCCCGATTCGTATTGGATATGCTCAGGCTAAGGCTTACCTTCGAATCGCCTGATCAGCCCAATCCGTCCCGATTGCCCTCCACGTCCATGGCAAAATCCCTTCTTTCATTTCCCAGCGGTTTCGCCTGGATTGGCTTAGCCGCATGCTTGTTGGCCGCTTGCGGACGAAGCACACCTGCGTTGAGTTCGACGCCCAATGCGCAAGGATTGGAAGTGCATCCCGAGCCCACCGATCCACGTCGATTGCGAGAGGGTGACGCTGGCGGTGAAGACCATGCGGGCAGGGATCGCTATCGGGAGCAAATGCACCGGGCTCCTAAAGGCATGGATTGGAAAGCCATTGAGGCCTCCCATTGGGCGCAAGAGCATCGACGCCGGCTGCGGCTCGCCGAAAATCAAAAGACGAGGCTGCTGGGATCCCAAGCGGCGCTCTCCGGAGCAACGAGCGGATTGCCCCCCACTACCAAAACTCGCTTAGATTCTAGCGCCGGCCCCTTGAACCCAAGCTCGATTGCTGGACCCGGCTATTGGGAAGAAGTCGGAAGCAGCAACCAAGCTGGGCACACCCGCTGTGCAACCCTGGGCCCCGAAGTAAACGGCGAGCAAACATTGTATGTAGGGTCAGCAGGGGGTGGCCTTTGGAGCCGTGGCGCCTCCGGATCCCCATGGAGCCCCCTTTCGGACTCCCTCTTCGGCGGGGTCGACGAAGTGATCGCGCTCACACCTCCGATCGCGCAAGACCCCGACGTCCTGATCATACGGCGCGGCACAGACCTCTTCCGCTCCACCGATGCCGGACTGACCTGGAATCTCGTGACACCGCCCGCAAATTTGGCGATAGTCCACACGGTCACACGCCTCTACGACGGCAATCAAACCCTGCTGATGCTCACCCGGGTAAGCACGGGTTTGGGCGGTCAGAAAACACAATTGTATCGCTCGGTGGATTTGGGAGCCTCGTTTCAGATGCTGTACGAAGCTCCGTCTTTTGGTCACGGCGACCTATGGACTCCCCAGGGCGGGCCCGGAGCTGGACTCCAAGTCTTCATGGCGTTGCGCGGCAAGCTGTATCGATCGGATGACGGCGGACAGACCTTTCCCCAGGAACTCGACCTCAACCCGGGCAACCCCAAGTGCCACATCGCCGGCTCCGAACAAGCCGGGCCCACGCTCTACGTGGTTTTGCAGGAGGGCTCCAATTGGCGTCTGTATCGCTCCGACGACGGGGGGGCGAGCGCATTGACCCTCGGCACGTTGCCCGACTACTGGGGATCCACGCGTTCCATGGTCGGGTTTTCATCCAATGCTCAGCACGTGGTGTACGGAGGGGTCAATGGTTACCACTCCTCGAATGGAGGTTTGACTTTTCAGCCGATCAGCTCTTGGGCTGAGTACTACGGCGATCCGGCGAACAAGTTGCACGCGGACTTGCGCGGCTTGGACGTGGTCCGTGAAGACTTGGGCGCGGGCGTCGTCCAGGATCGCTTGTACTTCAACACCGATGGAGGCACGTACGAATCCATTGACTACGGGCTCACGGTGCACAATCTTTCGCTGCAGGGCATGGGCGTAGGCCAGTTCTACGACACCCACACCTCAAGCTTGGATCCAAGATTCATCGCGGGAGGAACCCAGGATCAAGGCTACCAGTATGGTGTCGTGCAGCCCTACTTTGAGTCTGGCCCATCCACTCCGCTTGAGCAATTGATCAGTGGCGACTACGGGCACCTGGTTTCCGGTAACGGCTCCCACGATTTCCTGTACAGCACCTACCCGGGTTTCATCCTCATTCAACAAGGGGAGATCAACCCAACCCTGAGCACCCAGTCCTTCCCACTGGGAGCCAGCAATCTTTGGCTCCCGCCTTTGGTTGCGGACCCGACCGATAGTGAGTCCTTCTACTTTCTGGCCGACCGCCTGTGGCGCTATCAGCGCAATGGCACCAATTGGCAGCCCTTTCAACACTCCTCCCAGGACTTTGCTGCGGGGCCAGGTTCGTATCTATCCGCCATGGCTGTCGCGCCCAGCGATTCGCAACGAATGTATGCAGCCACTGACTCCGGCCGGCTTTGGTGGTCGATCGATGGTGGCGTGCTTTGGACGGAAGCGAGCGATACGGGCCCTGCGGGTCACTTCTTCTATGGCAATGCCTTGATCGTTGATCCCATTGACCCGCTGCACGCCGTGGTGAGCGGTTCCGGGTACGCAGGTCCCGGTGTGCGAGAAACCTTCGACGGTGGCGATCATTGGGTGGCCATGGACGCCGGTTTACCAGCCACCCAGGTCTACGATGTGGCCTGGTCTCCAAGCGGCAACGGGAATGTATTCGCTGCCACCGAAGCCGGTGCCTACCGCTACGTGAGAGCTCGCAGGTTATGGCAAAACATCATGGATCTGACGGCACCGTCCACTCTCTACTGGTCCGTCGAAACTGTAGAAGCCTCGCATCGAGTGCGTTACGGAACCTACGGCCGCGGCATTTGGGATTTCGTCCTGACCGATCCGGTTCGCAATTTGGGTGGCCGCTACTGCGATCCGGCCATCCCCAATTCCACCCTGCTGCCTGGGCAGTTGAATGCCGTGGGTAAGCCGTTGGCCTCCTCGGGCTCCATCGAGTTCACCGCTAGCCTGCTCCCGCCAAACGAAATGGGCTACGTCCTGTACTCCACCGAACGGGACTTCAATTCCAACCCCGTAGGTTCCGACGGCGTGCTCTGTATCGGACCCAACTTCCACACCTTCCCGCTGCAGTCCACCGGCGCGACGGGCGTGATGCAAGAAACTGTGACCCTAGGGGTTCTGCCCGCCAATGCCGGCCAATCGGTTCTGGCGGGAAGTACCTGGTACTTCCAAGCTTGGCACACAGATTTCGTCCAGATCCCCAGCGGAAATTACACAAACGCGGTCGGGATTCATTTCCATTGAACTCCATTGGGGCCCATTGAGCAACGGACAGCCCAATACCAGCGGCGCATTGCACCCACCGCAATTTGATGGGTTAAAGCATGAAGCCCCCGGATCTGTATCCAGGGGCTCATGATTTAGCAACGAGTGCCGCGATACGCGCTAGGCGCGCGTCGGAATCAGCTGTAGATCGGGAAGGCCCGGGCGACCTCCGCCACTTCACCGCGCACCCGATCGAGAACCGTTTCGTCCTCGGGGCTTTCCAGCACGTCAGCGACCCAGTTGGCCAAGAGTTTCATCTCGACCGGACCCAGTCCGCGGGTGGTGATGGCAGCCGTTCCGAAACGAACGCCTGATGCTTCCATGGGAGGCCGTTGATCGAAAGGAATCAGGTTCTTGTTGCAGGTCAGATCCACCCGGTGCAAGACGTCTTCCGCTTGGGCCCCGGAGAGCCCCTTGGTCGTCACATCCACGAGCATGAGGTGCGTGTCCGTCCCGCCCGAAACGATGCGCAAGCCACGCTCGGTGAGGCCGTCGGCCAAGACCTTTGCATTGGCGACCACTCGCTCTTGATACGTGCGGAATTCGGGGCCAGCAGCCTCACGAATCGCTACCGCCTTGCCGGCGATCACATGCATGAGCGGACCGCCCTGACTGCCCGGGAAAATGGCGCTGTTGATCGGAACAATCCAATCCTTCTTGCAGAGGATCATGCCGCCACGGGGACCTCGAAAGGTCTTGTGCGTTGTCATGGTCACCACGTCGGCATAGGGCACGGGAGACTCATGCACCCCAGCCGCTACCAGGCCGGCGATGTGAGCCATGTCCACCATCAGATGGGCCCCCACCTCGTCCGCGATCTCGCGGAAGGTCTTGAAGTCCAGCCTGCGCGAATAGGCGGAAGCTCCCGCCAAGAGAACCTTGGGCTTGCACTCCTTGGCCAATTTACGGACTTCGTCCATGTCCACGAGTTCGGTTTTGCGATCGACCCCGTACGAGTGGAAGTCGTAGAAGACGCCAGAGAAGTTCTTGGGATGTCCGTGGCTCAAGTGTCCACCATGATCCAGGCTCATGCCCAGAACCCGGTCGCCAGGCTTGCACAGGGCCATCAAGGCTCCCATATTCGCTTGGGTGCCGCTATGGGGCTGAACGTTCGAGCGCTCTGCACCAAACAGCTCGCGTGCGCGCATACGAGCTAGGTTTTCCACCGTATCCACATGCTCACAACCCCCGTAGTAACGGCGGCCAGGATAGCCCTCGGCATACTTGTTGGTGAGCGCGGTGCCGACCGCGGCCTGCACCTCTTGGGAAGTGTGGTTTTCCGAAGCGATCAGCTCCAGCTGATCTTCCTGACGTTTCGTTTCTAAGCCGACGGCGTTCCAGACTTCAAGGTCGGTACGTTCTGCAGTCATAGACGGCTGTAGGGAATGAGGCATAAGAATTTGGGTGGTTCGAAGAGTGGGAAGCGCTGAAGAGAGTGGTTTACTCAGCTTGGAAGGGTGTTTTCTCTGTGGGCTTGACATCCCCATAGAGGCGATCTGCTGTTGCCTGTTGGGTGGGCGTTAGATCCCTTACGCGCTTGCCCTTCAGGTAAATACCGGACTGTGCGTCGAGGGACCCATCCTCCAACCAAAGGCAGAAGGGACCCAAGAGGGCATTGCCCGAGTAGATACCGGCGGCCTTGCGTGCGCCGCTTACATGCCACTCTTGCATCCAGCCGTTGACTTGGTCTTTGGTGTAGGGAGTGCTTTGTCGCAGGGATCCGTCCTCAAAGAAGGATTGCCACACTTTCACTCGTAGACCCTTTTCGTATTGACCTGTGAGGAGGATATTTCCGGCGGCATGGTACTGGGTATAGTCCCCATGCAACGCATCCTCCACGTACTGGCCCCGTAATTGTACGGCGCCGTCCTCATACCAGCCGAGGGTCTCTCCTACGCGGACACCTTCTTGGTATTGTATCCGCGAGCCCTTTGCTCCGCCGGGGTGATATTGAATCTCGTCACCATGGCGCTTGCCATCCGCAAACGGGATACGCGATTTGATGACCCCGTCCGGGTAGTACGCCAGCTGCTCACCTACCGGTTGGCCCAATTCGAAACGGGCTACCAGGGAAATGGAACCGTCGGGGTGGAAGCGTTTATCCTCTCCGACCCGTTCACCGTCTTCGAAATTGAGTAGGTGTGCGACGGCACCATCTTCGTATTGGGCTTTGTACTGACCTTGCTCCTTGCCCTCCTGAAAGAGGATCGTCGCTTTCGGCTTTCCACTGGGATGGAAGCTCTCATACAAGCCATTTTCTTGACCGGCCTTGTAGGTGATACGCTCGCGAACAACTCCGTCCAGGTAGTAGGCTTCGAGGTCTCCCTCAAGCTGGCCATCCACGTAAAACTCCACGCGCTCTTTTTCTCCGGTCGGATAGTAAAACAGCCACTCACCGATTTTCTCGCCCGCGTTGTAGGTGCCCATTCCGCTCACTTCCCCACCGGGAGTGAATTCCTTCCACGGGCCTTCCTGGCGACCATAACGGGCCTCACCCTCGGCCAGCTTGAGCTGCTTCGTTTCGGCGTCATACCACTCCACCTGGTGGGTCAGGCCTGACCCTTCGGTGGAAGGAACCGGAGCATCCGGCTTGCTGCAGGCCATCGGCAGCATAAGGGCCAGACAGGTCGTCAAGAGCCATAGGGCCCGGGGGGCACGGGCCCCTTGCTTGGTATTAATGCTGGAGTACATGCGGGGAATTCTACTAAATTCCATGTCCCGCTTCCTCCCCACTTAGAGACTAGCTGGCCGTTGCAGAACAGCGATTCCCCGCCGAGCCGTCACAATCCAGCTGGCAGCGTTGTCAGATCCCCTCGAATAGAGCGACTATGCAGGGAACCTGAGCGCCTTGCCGGCCGAATTGTGACGACCCGTCGGAAAATCGCTGTTCTTCAACGGTCTGCTAGCGTCTTCGAGAATTGAGCTTGGCTTATTATAATCCGCCCCAAATTCAACGTTTTTCCGGTGGAGCGCCACAGTTGGCTAAACAATGCGCCAGATTCCCAACGCTGTCGATTTATTCGAAGAGCCTGCAACGCTGCCGGGTG
>JBLFXY010000171.1:0-8706 GCA_047611645.1 Glaciecola sp. | reverse complement strand
GGGCGGGTTGAGTGGGTGGGTTCCTTCCTACCGGTGGGCGGGTTGTGTGCGGTAGGTTCGCTTTTGGGGGTGGAGGGAGAATGGGCGCTGGGGGCCTGGATTGGGGGCTCGGGTGGTGGGGGACGTCCTTGGGCCACAGCTAGGGGGAGGCGAATAGCAACGATCTCGCATTGGCGATTTCGAGGAGGTTTGGGACGGGATTCTGGGAGCCAATAGGGTTCCGGTGGGATGGCGGATGCCTGGCCACATCGAGTGAAATCTAGTTAGCACTAAATTAGTGCTATTGAGACTGAGTTTCATTGACGGGGCTGGGAGGGATTGGTTTGGACCGAGGTGTGATTCGTCGGCGCGCTTGAACCGCTTGCCCGCAATTGCGAGAGGTTTTGCTTCTCGGCGGGAAATTGCAAACAGATCCATTCTCTGTATCGACATGCCCGCTTCCAGAGGTTATTTCTCTTGGCCCGTATCCCCTTTTCGGAGCTAACGGTAACTCTCCATGGACCAATTCCACTTCCCGCGCTGGGCCAACTTAATCCGACAGATGATCCCCCTGATGGTAATTGGGGGAGGACTCTACGCAGTTGGATTGGTCGCTTTCGGCGCGTCCCCGGACACCCTCTCAGTGGGCTATGCTCCCAAGCAGCCCATTCCCTACAGCCACCGCTTGCACGCGGGTGAGTTGGGCATTGATTGCCGCTATTGCCACCAAAACGTGGACAAGAGCAAGCACGCCTCCATACCGGCTACCAGCACTTGCATGAATTGCCATGCCAACGTTAAGAAGGACAGCCCACTGCTTGCCTTGTTGCGTGAGAGCTCAGAGACTGGGAAAGCTATCCCGTGGGTCAAGGTTCACGACCTTCCCGACCACGTCTTCTTTGACCACAGTGCCCACGTGGCCCGCGGGGTCGGCTGTGTGGAATGCCACGGCCGCGTGGACCAGATGGAAGTCGTCGAACAGGTCGAACCGCTCAACATGGGCTGGTGCCTCGACTGTCACCGCAACCCCGAAGACTCCATGCGCCCCGTGGATCAGGTCACCAACATGACCTGGACCGCGCCTGAAGGCGGAGTGGATCCCGCCGACCTGCGCGAAGTGAATCCCTCCACCAGCTGTTCCACTTGCCACCGCTAAGCCATGAGCCAAAAGAACATCACCGAAGCGCCCGCATTGTGGCGCAGCCTGCGCGAGTGGGAAAACAACCCCGAGTTTGAAAAGCTCGTGGCCAAGGAATTCCCCGCCGCCGAACCCGACCTGCTGGGTCCGGTCGATCGTCGTCGCTTCTTGCAGTTGATTGGAGCCTCCGCCGCACTGGCCGGCGCCTCCAGTTGCCGCTACGAGAAAGAGGAGCTGATGCCCTTCGCCGAGCGTCCCGAGGGTTACGTGCCCGGGGATCGCAGGAAGTACAGCACAGCCCTCGAGCGCGACGGCGTGGCTCTGCCCTTGCACATCTCCACCGTGGACGGCCGCCCCATCAAAGTGGACGGCAACCCGGGGCATCCGGCTTCTTCCGGCGCCAGCGACGTGCAAGCGCAAGCGGCTATTCTCGAGTTCTACGATCCCGATCGTAGCCGTGGCGTTCAGAGGTTTGCGAGCGGCCTGCGGGTCGCAGGCACGCAAGAGGCCCCCATCTCTTGGGAAGCCGCTATCGCAGCCCTCAGCGCAAGTCTTCAAGCCCGCAAGGGTGACGGATCCAAGGTCGCCGTTCTCACGGAGGTTACGGCCTCCGCGACTTTGGCTTCCATGCGCTCGCGCTTCCTGAAAGCCTTTCCCAAGGCCCGTTGGGCCCAATGGGCGCCGAGTGTGCAAGCCGGACCGTCCCAAGGTTTGACGCAAGCCACCGGGCGTGAAGGCCTACGACTCATATATAACTTTGCCAAGGCGCGCACGATCTTGGCTTTGGACGTGGACTTCCTTGCCGGCCACGCCGACGGGGTGCGCCATCGCGCTGACTATGCGCTGACCCGTGACCCCGATGGGGAAATGAGTCGCCTGTACTCGGTCGAGAGTCGCTTCACGCAAGTGGGCGCCACCGCCGATCACCGCTTGCCCCTGCGCTCGTCGCAGATGGGCAACTTCCTGCTGGGATTGCAAAGCGAACTGGGCAAGTTGGGACTGACCGGCATGGATGTTTCTGGGGGCCTCGGCCTCGAGGGTACCGCCGCCGAATTCGCCCACGCCCTGGCCGGCGACCTGATGGATCAAGAGGGCAAGTCCCTGATCGTGGTGGGAGATCACCTGTCCGCCGAAGTGCACGCTCGTGCACTCGCGATCAATGAGCGTCTCGGCGCATTGGGGGAGACCCTGAGCGTGATCGAAGCTCCTTCGGAACTGGATGCCGCAGGCAGCGCCGGGTTGGAAGACCTGGCGGGTGCCATGGGTGCCGGTGGCGTGGAAGTGCTTCTGGTCCTGGGTGGAAACCCGGCCTACGACGCGCCCCACGACCTGGGGTTCGGCGAAAGCTTGGCCAAAGTGCCTTTCAGCGCCCACCTTTCCGTGTACGCCAACGAGACCAGTCGCCTGTGCCAGTGGCACATGCCCATGGCTCACTTCTTGGAGTCCTGGAGCGATGCTCGCTCCTTCGATGGCACCTATACGGTTGTCCAGCCCACGATCAACCCCTTGCACGGCGGCCGCACGGCCAGCGAAGTGCTCTCGGCATTGCTCGAAGAGACTCCGCTCACCGGCAAGGCCCTGGTGCGACGCGCGTTTGACGGCGTGGCAGCATCCCAGGGAGCAGGCGACAGCCTGTGGCGCAAGACCCTGCACGATGGTGCGCTCGCCGGATCCGCCGGACGCGCCGCCGCAGTGGGTTTCGGTGGGGGAGCTGCGGTCACTTTGGCCGCTGGCGCTACCTCCGGAATGGAACTGCTGCTGTACCCGTGCCCCAAGGTGGGCGACGGTCGCTTCGCGAACAGCGGCTGGCTCCAGGAGCTTCCCGAATTCCTGACCAAGCTCACCTGGGACAACGTCCTGCTGGTCGGCGTGGCAGATTCCAAGGAAATGAAAGTGACCACGGGTGATTTGGTGACCCTGACGGCCGGTGGATCGAGCGTGGAAGCGCCGGTTTACGTGGCGCCGGGTCAAGCCAAAGGCAGCCTGGGGTTGGCCATGGGTTACGGTCGCACCGCGGCCGGCGCCATCGGTGGCGATCGCCTTGAGGCTGTCGATCCGGTGGGCGTCGATGTGGCGCCCCTGCGCACGGTTGCAGAGCCGCTCCTGGTCTCCCAGGCCACGGTGACCAAGCTCGGTAAGACCTTCCCGCTGTCGACCACCCAGGAACACCACCTGGTGGACGACACGGGCATGCAAGGCCGCGAGGCCCGCTTGCCCCAGCTGATTCGCACCGCGAGCAAGGCTGAGTACGACGAGCATCCGAATTTCCAGAAGCACGCGACCCCGCACCACCCGCCGCTCGAGTCCCTGTGGAAATCCCACGAGTACGACGGCTACAAGTGGGGCATGACGATCGACCTGTCCACGTGCGACGGTTGCAACGCATGCGTGACCGCTTGCCAGGCGGAAAACAACATTCCGATCGTGGGCAAGGACGAGGTCGGCAAGGGCCGCGAGATGCACTGGATCCGTTTGGATTCCTACTATCGCGGCGATCCCGATTCGCCCAGCATGTCCGCCCAACCGGTGGCTTGTGCGCACTGCGAAAACGCACCCTGCGAGCAGGTTTGCCCCGTGGCTGCGACCGTGCACTCGGATGAGGGCCTCAACGACATGGTGTACAACCGCTGCGTGGGAACGCGCTACTGCGGCAACAACTGCCCGTACAAGGTGCGGCGCTTCAACTACTTCCACTTCCCCAAGCGCTTCTTCGGCCGCGATCCGGAGTTGATGCGACTGGGAAACAACCCGGACGTCACCGTGCGTACCCGGGGCGTGATGGAGAAATGCTCCTACTGCGTTCAGCGTATTCAGTCGGCCAAGATCAAGGCCAAGAACGAAGACCGCTCCCTGGTGGACGGCGAGGTCACTTCAGCTTGCCAGGATGCTTGCCCGCCCAATGCCATCCAGTTCGGTGACTTGAACAACCCCGAGTCCAAGGTGGCAAAGGCCCAAGCGGGTCCGCGCTCCTACGCGCTCCTAGAAGAGCTCAACATCAAGCCGCGTACTCAGTACCTGGCGCGAGTCAACAACCCCAACCCCGCGCTTCAGCCCCTAGCCTCACCTGTGAGCAGCCATGACGCAAACGGCCATTAACGACGTCCCCTCAGAGGACGATCCGCGCCAACGCCCGCTGCTCACAGCGGAAGGCGTGGGTCTTGCCAGTATCACCGAGACGGTTGCCGGAATCTCCGAGCTTCCGAAACCGCCTCGTGCGTGGTACATCGCCTTCGCGATTTCACTCAGCCTGTTGAGCATGTTGGGCGTGATGATCGCCTACTTGATCTTCACGGGCGTCGGCGTCTGGGGTAACAACAACCCGGTCTTCTGGGGCTGGCCCATCGTGAACTTCGTGTTCTGGGTTGGCATCGGTCACGCCGGTACGCTCATCTCGGCGATCCTTTTCCTCACCAGGCAGAACTGGCGAACGGGTGTGAACCGGTTTGCTGAGGCCATGACCATCTTTGCGGTGTGTTGCGCGGGTATCTTCCCGGGCGTTCACATCGGCCGGGTTTGGTTGGCTTTCTACCTGTTCCCTCTGCCCAATCAGATGAGCCTCTGGCCGAACTTCCGGTCGCCGCTCCTATGGGACGTGTTTGCTGTGGGTACTTACGCCACGGTTTCACTGCTCTTCTGGTACATGGGCATGATCCCGGACCTGGCTACCTTGCGCGACCGTTCGGTCAGCAAAGTGCGCCGCTTCATCTACGGGGTGCTCTCCGTGGGTTGGACGGGTTCCGGTCGCGAATGGTCGCGCTTTGAGAAGGCCTACTTGATCCTCGCGGGTCTGGCCACGCCCCTGGTGCTCTCCGTGCACTCGGTCGTGTCCTTCGACTTTGCGGTGGCCCAGCTTCCTGGCTGGCACACCACGATCTTCCCTCCTTACTTCGTTGCGGGCGCCGTGTTCTCCGGTTTCGCGATGGTGGTGACTTTGATGGTGCCTGCCCGACAGTTCTTCGGGCTCAAGGACATCGTCACGATCAACCACCTGGATGTGATGAACAAGATCATCCTGACCACCGGCTCCTTGGTGGGCTACGCCTACGCCACCGAGTTCTTCATCGCCTGGTACAGCGGCAACCCGTTCGAGTCCTTTGCGTTCGTGAACCGGGCCTTTGGACCCTACGCCTGGGCCTACTGGACCATGGTGAGTTGCAACGTGATCTCGCCCCAGATTTTCTGGTTCAAGAAAGCACGTCGGTCGATCCCCATCATGATGGTGGTAGCGGTCTTCGTGAACATCGGCATGTGGTTTGAGCGTTTCGTGATTACGGTCACCTCGCTCAGCCGTGACTTCCTGCCTTCGAGCTGGGGTTACTTCAAGCCGACCATCGTCGATATGCTGACCTTCCTGGGCAGCTTTGGACTCTTCTTTACCCTGTTCCTTCTGTTCTGTCGCTTCCTTCCGATGGTGGCTATGGCAGAGGTGAGAACGGTGGTCCCCGAAGGCCATGCTGGCCACGGTGACGACCACGGAGGTTCCCATGAGTAATTCCTCAAGCGATCAAGACCAGCACGTGCCCCCGGTGGCCGTCATGGGCATTTTTCATGACGTGGATACCTTGGTGAAGGCCAGTCGTCGCATGCGCGACGCCGGTTACACCAAGTGGGAGGCGCATAGCTCCTTCCCGATCCACGGCTTGGACAAAGCTGCCGGCATCAAGCCGAGCATCTTGCCCTGGATCGTTCTGTGCTGCGGGCTGATTGGCACCACGTGTGCCTTTTCGATGCAGTACTTCATGAACGCGTACGACTACAAGTACATCATCTCCGGCAAGCCGTTTAATAGCCTCCCCGCTAGTATTCCGGTGATGTTTGAGATGACGATCTTGTTCTCAGCGTTCGGTGCCTTCTTCGGCATGCTGATCCTGAACAAGTTCCCGCGCTGGTCCAATCCCCTGTTCCGTGTCCCGGAATTCCAACGCATCACCAGCGATCGTTTTGCGATCGTTGTCGATGCGAAGGATCCGCTCTACGAGGGCAAGGGTGCCTTCCTGAACGAGATTGGTGCGGCCCAGGTCGTCGAAGTGCCGGCCGATACCACCCGGGATCGCTTGCCGCTTGGCATCCATGCCACGGGAGCGATACTGACCATGATCGCGGTGATCCCGTTCGTGCTTATTCTGCGCGCCCGGTACACCACCAGCGAGCAGCCGCGTATCCACGTGGTGCCTGACATGGACTTCCAGTGGGTCAACAAGGGTCAGACCGCCAGTGGCAACTACGCCGAAAAGAAAGGCATCTTTCCGCACTTGAAAAACCACAAGATCGTTAGGGAAGTCCAAACGTTCGTTAGGGGAAAGGAAATTAACCTCGACTCCACTGCAGGCCAGCCCATCTTCGCGGATGGACGTGCCATGCGTAAAGAAGTCGAAGGCACAGTGGCCGTGGGTTCCATGGCGGACGATGCATTTAGGGTCTTCAAGACCGGGGATGTATACGAAACCGGCTTGCCCATGGAACTGACCGAGGATCTATTGAATCTGGGTCAGCATAAGTTCCAGGTTTTCTGCGCTCCGTGCCATGGCATGGGCGGAATGGGGGATGGCCCCGTGAACCAGCGGGCTTTGAGCTTGGGCGAAGGCCATTGGGTCGCAGCCAAGAACCTGCAAGACGCTCCTGCTAAGGCCATGACCACTGGCCAGCTCTACGAAATCATCACCAACGGTGTGAGCACCATGGCCTCGTATAAGGCCCAGTTGTCCCCCAAGGAACGTTGGGCTGTCGTGTCCTACATCCGCGCCCTTCAAAGCACTTCGGATAAGTAATCGAGATGAGTTCCCATACTTCAGAAGCTAAAGTGGATCTGGCCGCCGTCCAGGCACCCGGATTTGAATCCACTCGCAAAATCGCCCTGATCGCCGGTGCTGCCGGATTGGTAGGCGCCATCGTTCTCGCGTTGCTACAGGACGGCGGTATGCGCCACCTGCAGTTCTCGTGGCTTTGGGCCTGCTTTTACTTCGTCACACTCGGTCTTGGCGCCTTGTTCTTTGTGTTGTTGCAACACCTGACCCGTGCGGGTTGGAGTGTGGTCGTTCGCCGTTTGGCGGAGCACGTCATGAGCACCTTGCCGTTCATCGGATTGTTGCTGCTGCCGCTCGTGCTCCTGACCCTGATGGGGAATGGCGACCTGTTCCTCTGGGCTAAATACGAAGTCACCCCCTTGGTAGAAGGGAAGCTTGGCTTCCTGAACGGTCCGTTCTTCCTGATCCGCTTTGCCGTCTACTTGACGGTTTGGGCCGGCTTGGCGCGATTCTTTAAGAAGCGCTCCTTGGCCCAGGACAGTGACGGCGATGCCATGCACACGGTCATCATGCAACGGCGCAGTGCGCCCGGCATGTTCCTGTTTGCCCTGTCTCTGACCTTCGCGTCCTTCGACTTCATTATGTCGCTGGACCCCGAGTGGTTCAGCACCATGTTCGGTGTCTACGTGTTCGGCGGCGCTTTCGTTTCCTTCATGTCCCTGCTGGGTCTGATCTCCCTGCGGGCTGAGAAGACGGCTTTGAAGGGCTTGGTCAACGTGGAGCACTTCCACGACATCGGCAAGTTGATGTTCGCATTCATCTTCTTCTGGGGCTACATCGCATTCTCGCAGTTCGTTCTGATCTGGTACGCGGACATCCCCGAGGAAACCCTGTGGTTCAAGCACCGCATGTTTGGTCCCTTCGCCAATATCTCCTGGGTCCTGGTCTTCGGTCACATCTTCATCCCTTTCCTGGGGCTGCTCTCACGCCACGTGAAGCGCAATCGCATGGGGCTGAAGTTCTGGGCCATCTGGATCCTGGTCATGCACGCTGTCGACCTGTTCTGGTTGATCATGCCGAGCTACCTGTTCGTGCCCGGTGCCGAGCACCCCGCGATGTACTTCCCCTTGATGGAGATCTGCTGTTGGATTTCGGTTGCTGGCGTTTTCGCCTACGTGGCCTTGGGTTCTGCTGCAAACAAACCCCTCGTCCCGGTCAAAGATCCGCGTTTGGCCGAATCCTTGGCCTTCGAAAACATCTAGTCCGCGACTTCAGAGTCCTCTCCGACCCCAGTCCTCTCCAACCCCACCCATAGCTATGGTTGAAAAAGACAACACCGACGCGCCGCTACTAGCGATGCTCTTGGCGGCTACCACCGTCCTGACCATCGTGACGATTCTGGGCGTCATCGTGCTCTTCTATTGGAAGCAAGATCAGCTCATGGCTGAGCACGAAGCCAATTCCACAGCCCTCCAAGGGCGCTCCATTCTTGAGGCGCAGCAGGAAGCGCTGCCCATGGAAGAGGCTAAAAAGGCCTTGCTCGAGAAAGGTCTCTAGGACTCGATCTTCCCCATGTTCCATTCTTCGCACCCCACGAACACGTTCGCGATCAGCCTTTTGGGGTTGATGGTGGCGCTGGTCGGCCTGTGCACGCCCTTGCAGGCGGCCCAGGAATATGTGGATCAAGAGAACCGCTACGCGATTCTCAATGAGGTGAGTTTGGTTGAGAAGCTGGACGCCATGGTGCCCGGCGACTTGACCTTCCGCGACCTGGATGAGAATGCCGTGCAGCTTGCGGACTTTTTCGTTGGCGATCGCACGATCGTGCTCACCCTGAACTACGCG
>JBLFXY010000170.1:0-8748 GCA_047611645.1 Glaciecola sp. | reverse complement strand
TCTCCGAGGGCAGTACGCCCTCCTAGACATTCCGCGAGGCGCCCACAAATGCTATGGGCGTCAAGAGCCTGGAAGCCATGCGTGGCAAGCCGGTGCTCGTTGAATTCTGGGGCACTAAATGACCTCCCTGCGTTGGGTCGGCGGTGCCGGCTACTATCAAAATGGCTCGTGAATACGGTGACAACTTGGGGATCATTCTGATCGAATCCCAGGGAGCCACTCAAACCGAAGCCGAGAAGTTCGCATGGGGCAAAAAATGGATGGGCACCAGCGCCATGTGGACAGGCGAGCGTCCCTTCAATACCGGAGCGGGCGGTTTGCCCAATTTCGCCCTGCTGTCCAGTGAAGGCAAGGTCCTGCTAATGGGCAACCCTTTGGCGATGCACGGTCAGATCACCGACGCCATCGACGCTGAACTTGAGAAGTCCATGAACGCTCCCGAGGGGACGCCCAAGTCGCTCAAAAAAGCGTACGCCACTTTCGCCAAGGGCAAGTATGCCAAGTCGATCGCTGACATCCGTAAAGTCGCCCTCAAGGGTGGTGACGGTGCAGAGGATGCCGAGGCTTTGGCCAAGGCATTCATCGCCCGAGTCGAGACCAAGTTTGCGCGCGTCGATTGGTTGCTGGAGAATGCCTACCTGATCGAAGCCGAAGATATGCTTAGCGGTCTCGTCAAGAGCACCAAAGGCCTCACGGAAGTTGCGGATAAGACCGCAACTCTCCAAGGAACCTTCTCCGCGGAAGGCATGAAGGGTGAGCTGAAAGCCGCCAAAGCCTACGCAAAGCTTGAAGAGAAGCTGATGGAAGAAGGCCTCGATGCCAAGCTCCTGAAGAAACTGTCCAAGTTCGTGGACAGCAACTCGGATGCGAAAGTAGTCAAGCGCGCCAAGCACCTGATTTCGCTCGGAAGCTAATCTAGCCTCCATAGAAACGAAAGAGGGGCACCCCGCCGACGCGGGGTGCCCCTCTTTCATTGGCATCGAACGGGAATCGATCAGCTCGCGCAAGCGAGTGGCCCAATCCCTCGCCTGGTGCTCATTTCACTTCCAAGCGCGGGTGATCGCTGTTCCAGTCCAGCACGCTGCCGTTTAGGCTCGCGGTGCCCAGGGTGGCCGGCCCGCTGAGTTCTAGTTTTTCCTTAGTGCCGGGGAGCTGCAAGAAGAATACGTCGCTCTTGCAGGAGTCGCAGTGGCCGCTGACGACTTCGCCCTTGGCCTGTAAACTAACTCCCGTCAATACGTAGTTGGCGTCCGTGGCCGCGCTCTCCAACTTGGCGAAATCCAACTTTCGTGGTTTCGCATAGCCCACCACGCAAGTGCTCGCACGCGTATCAATGTCCACTGCTTCGACGCCAGCCTGGCGCCTTAAAGCCTTCTCCAATCCGAAGGCTTTGTCGTTTCATATTCATGTGTTAAAGAAGAGCTGCAAGGTCGCGAATGGATTCTCAAGGTCTGAGACCGAACGACCGAGCAAGCTGCCCGAGGTCTGGCATGCGCTGGTCCCGAGAAGGAGCGCAGCAAAAAGGAACATCAGTGTTTTCATTAGAAGCGCCAGCCTAGCGAGAGTTGCAAACGATTGTCTAGACCGAGTTGTTGACCATTCAAGTCTTCATGGATAGGTAGGTCCACGGAAAAGCCCAAGTCTAAATCGGGTCGGGGATGCCAGCCCATGGCGAATTTGACGAGTAATTCCTCGCCGCCCGAATTGCTCACGTTGGTGTCGTGATCCTCGGCGTGCCAGGTCTGCGACCACTTGAGTCCGACCGTGGCGCTCGCGCTGGGTCCCGGGTACTGCTCGTGCAGGAACCTGTACTTGCTGGAAATCGCCAAGGTCAGCTTGTCCCCTTCTTCGAAGCTCTGCGAACCTGCGCCGTTCTCCTTGAATAGCGCGACAAAGTCGAAACGCCATAGGTCCAAGTCCAGGGTCGAGGCCAGGCCCAGGAAGGGGTCCCAAGAACCAGAGCCCGCTTGCAGGGATGGATCTAGGCGCGCGCCCGCATCCTTCGCTCCGGTTTCACCGGTCGGGGTCTCCACGCCAAAAATCCATGCGGAGTGCCAAGCACTGCGCAGCCAATCCTTCACGTGGAAGCGGCGTTTCAGGATTAGGGACAAGTCCCCCAAGCCAGAATTCGAGAGATCGCCCCCGGTGGAGTCCAAACTGCGCTCTACAAAGGGCAACAAAGCCGAAATACTCCAGCCGCGAGCGAAGCCATGGTTGACCCCCACTACGGTGCGGCGCTCTTCAAACCTGCGGTTCAGGGGGTCTGAGATCTCCGAGGAGCCATCGAACAGGCCTTTTTTGACCTTCCAGACCTCCGTCACGGACACTCGAGTGCCCGATGTGAAGATCGTTTCGCCCGCGAAGATCTCTATCCCCCCGTCCTGGGCCATGCCAGGGGCGGTTAAGGCAAAAATCAACGCCAGATGTTTAAAGGGTCCCATGCCCAATATTCTACGACCGACTTGGCCTTTCTCGTTGTGGATCTTTTTTTCATTTATCTGTCCGCTAGGAAGGGCGGGCGGCATTTTGGGGCGTACCGCGCGACTCCTGTCCCGCCTCCCCAACCCAAATCAGCTATGTCCACTCTCCGACTTCCCGCTCTCGCCATCCTGCTCGTCGCCGCGGGCTCCACCGCCAGCGCCCAGCGCACCCTGTTCTCCATCGATTGGCACAGCCAGACGGTCGGCCTGTCCGACCCCACCGGCACGCTCATCACCGCTGGAGACATTCTGACCCCCACCGCCGGCTTGCCCATGCTCGGTCCCCTGGCCACGCCCTCGATAGCCCTGACCCACGGCGCTGGTGGCCTCGGGTTGCTGCCCGGCTGCATCGGCGTGCCCGGTGGCACCATGTGTTATGTGGAGGTCGACGCGCTCTCCTTCGGAGTGGACAAGTACTTCACCGGAGGCCCCCAGGCCGCTGGCCAACTGCACTTCTCGGTGGATCGCTTCGCCAACGGTATGGTCGGCGCTCCCCTGCCCCCGAACGTGAACACGGAAGGCCCGGTCATGGATCAGTCCGGCGATGTGTTCCTCAACCCCACTGTGATCCCTTCCGGTCCCCTGGCCCCCGGCGCTCCCTTCGGCCACCGCGGGATTTTTGATGATGACGGACTCTACTCCGGTTCGGGTTTCACCTACCCGGGCCTTGGTTTGTTGCCCACCGTCAGCGCCATCGCCGTGTCCGACAACCTGGACGCCCTCGACACGCTTGACAGCAGCATCGGGGCTATGCCCGGCGTCGTGTACTTCAGCATGGATGACCAGGGTTTCGATCCCATGTCGGGAACGCTCCACTCCGCATCCGCTAACACCCACGGCTTCTTCGGCGCCGACGTGCTCAGCACCATGATCGGATCCGGAGTCCCGACCCTGTACGCTCCCGCAGGCGCCCTTGGTTTGAACATCGCCTTCGGCTTCAACCCCGATGATTTGGATGCCCTGATCCTGCGCGAGAATGGCGACGGAGTTTTCCAACCCTCCCTGACCCCCATGGACTGGCTCACCGGTAGCACCGACATGTTGCTCTTCTCCGTGCGGCGCGGATCCGCGGTGATCGGCATGCCCGATAGCATCTTTGGCATCCCCATCGAAGAAGGCGATATCCTGACCACACCCCTGCCCACTGGCTTCGGCGGCGTCTCACCCTTCCCCGGCATCTTCTATGCGGCCGAACGCCTTGGGCTGGGAACGATCCGCTCGGGAACCGTTGTGGGTAGCAACTTCGCCGACGATTTGAACGCACTGGATTCCGTGTTCGACCTGATCCTCGATTGCGACGGGGACGGCGTGGAAGATGTGGTCGCCATCGCTCAAGGTTTGGTCGCTGATAGCAACATGAACGGGATCCCGGACTCCTGCGAGATCACCACCGTTTGTACCCCTCTGCCCAACTCCACGGGTGTCCCGACGCTGCTGACCGGTACCATGGGAAGTGGAGTGGGCTCTGGTCTGCACCTGGAAGCCACCCAAGGTCCGCCGACCCAATTCGGATTCTTCCTGGTCGGAACGGGACTTGATTCCCCGGGCCTGTTCATCGGAAGCGGAGTGTTGTGCCTCTCGGTTACAAGCCCCAACCTGATCTCCCGCTACACCGGGCCGGCGGCCAACCAGTTCTCCATCTGTATCTTTGACGCCTTCGGAGTGATGCAGAACTTGTCGGGCACAGCCACCTCGTCGGGCGGTACCGGATTCGATGTTCCCACCGCCACCCCGATTCCGATCGGCGGCACGATCAATGCGGGTGATACCTATCACTTCCAACTCTGGCACCGGGACATCCCGACGACCTCAAACTTCTCGAATGCCATCACGGTGACTTTCTAGTCGAGGTACCCATGGAAGGAGGCAGGTATTCTCCTTCTACTTGGTCACAAACGCTCACTTCTGGCTACGCCAGGAGTGAGCGTTTTTGCATATGGACGGATAATACCAAGCACCTTCCATCCTCGAAGCTAAGCCCGAGCGAGGCCCTCGGATAGGGTGCCACCGAGGAAGGAGTGTGCCGCTCATCCTGCGAGGAAGGAGTGTGCCGCAGACTATCCTTCCACCGCAGCCCCACCGCAGCCTGGGCTGCGCTGTGGAGGGAGAGTGTGCCGTACGATGCTTCCGTACAAGCTCTTTCAATAGGGCGGTGGATAGGCAGGAGACGGCAGTCCGGTGGGGTCTCCACTTTTCTTTTCAGAGATTTGTCCGCTCGCGCGGGCCCCGTGCATTTGGGGGTGTACCGCGTGGCTCTGCTGCGTTCCTTCCAACCAAAAAGTCAGCCATGTATAACCTCCGCCTTCCCAGCCTCGCAGTCCTGCTCGTCGCCGCCGGTTCCAGCGCCAGCGCTCAGCACACCTTCTTCTCTACCGATTGGCTTAGCCCCACCGTTGGCCTTCCCGCCTCCGGTTCCGGTACCCCTATCACCGCCGGTGATTTGCTCACCCCCGCAGCAGGATTGCCCTCGCTCGGTCCCCTGCTTACGCCGGCCATCGCAGTGAGCCACGGGGCTCCTGGGCTTGGACTGCTTCCGGGTTGCGTGGGAGTGCCAGGCTCGACGCCTTGCCACGTGGAAGTCGATGCGGTCTCTTTTGGATTCGATAAGTACTTCACCTCTGGACTGCAGGCCGCCGGCCAGTTGCACTTCTCCGTGGACTTGCACGCCAAAGGTGCAGTGGGTGCGCCCTTGCCTCCGAATGTGACCACCGAAGGCCCCGCGCTCGACGGCGGCGGAGACGTTTTCCTGAACCCCCGCTCGATTCCCGCAGGTCCCATCGGACCCGGCGCGCCCTTCGGTAACCGGGGCATCTTCGATGAAGATGGCATGCCCTCCGCCTCTGGGTATACCTATCCGGGTCTGGGTCTGCTGTCCATTTTCGGCACGCCTGCCATGCCTGACAACTTGGATGCGCTCGACACTTTGGATGCCAGCATCAGCAGCCTGCCCGGCACCGTGTACTTCAGCATGGACGACCAGGGCGTCGACCCGCTCACGGGCATCTCCCACACAGCTTCCGCGAACACCCATGGGTTCGCGGGTGCAGACGTTCTCAGTACCGTTTTGGGTTCAGGAGTTCCGACGCTTTACGCCCCCGCGGGTGCCTTGGGTCTGAACATTGCTTTTGGATTCAACCCCGACGACTTGGACGCGCTGATCCTGCGCGAGAACGGCGACGGGGTTTTCCAGCCCTCGCAGCAACCCATGGATTGGCTCTCAGGTAGCACCGACATGCTGCTCTTCTCCGTGCGTCGCGGCTCCGCGGTGGTCGGCGAACCCGATAGCATCTTTGGCATCCCCATTGAACCCGGCGACATCCTGACCACGCCCCTGTCCGCCGCCTTCGGCGGATTGTCCCCCTTCCCCGGCATTTTCTACGCAGCCGAGCGCTTGGGTCTGGGAACGATTCGCTCCGGCACAGCGACAAGCAGCAACCATGGCGACGATTTGAACGCTCTGGACTCCGTGCTCGACGTCATCAATGACTGCGATGGCGATGGTATCGAAGACGTGGTGGCCATCGCTGCCGGTCTCGTGGCTGATACGAACCTGGATGGAGTCCCCGACTCCTGCGTGTTCACGACGCTCTGCACGCCCCTGCCCAACTCCACCGCAGTGCCGACCCTTTTGACCGGTTCCCTCGGAAGCGGCGTGGGTTCCGGCCTGCACCTTGAAGCCAGTCAGGGCCCCCCCGGCGAATTTGGTTTCTTCCTGATCGGCACCGGCCTCGATACCCCGGGACTGTCCATCGGGAGCGGAATGCTCTGCCTATCCGTGACCAGCCCCAACCTGCTGTCTCGCTACACCGGCCCTGCTGCAAACCAGGTCTCGATCGGCATCTTCGACGGCGGTGGTATCTTCCAAAATTTAGCGGGAACGGCCACGTCATCGGGCGGCACCGGCTTCGATGTGCCCACGGCCATTCCGGTTCCGATCGGCGGCACCATCGCAACGGGTGATACCTACCACTTCCAACTCTGGCACCGGGATTCCCCGTCGACCTCGAACTTCTCGAATCCCCTAACCGTGACTTTCTAGAAGCTAGCCAAGTGCTCAACAAGGCCATCCGCCAGGGGTAATCACCCTGGCGGATGGCCTATTTTTTGCGAGCGGATCCGGCAGCAAAGTGAAACAATCACTCCTCGCAAGCGGCCATCTCACACCCCGACGGATCTTCCGTCGGGGTGTTTTTCGTGCGCGACCTGCTGGAGTCAATGCCATCGAGCGATGAGGCTTTCTATTGGCGTAGAGGCCGTATTGTCCCAGGCTACGACCGGCTCGCGGGAAAGCTGTTCGAGGGAATTGGCCCGCATGGGAGCGATCACGGGCCGGGTAGCGTCGGATTCGAAACTGTCGATTTTAGGTCGTTCGGCGCCCTGTAATCGCCCGTGGGATCCGGCAATGCAATGCGCCAGTTCATTTACGTGTTCGGTGGTCAAATGCTGCTGCTGAGGCATGTGATCCAACCGGTTCGTTTCATCGAAGCGCCGTATACCCTCCGCATCGTCCAAAATCGGCCGACTCCCTAATCTCAGGCCTGCATTGCCCCCCAAATTAACATCCTTCCGATCCGCAAAACCAAACTCGGTAAATGTCCTACTCTACGGGAGCCCCCACCTACCCCCTACCACCCCAAGCCACCATGACTCCGTCAAACTCCATTCAAGATCTGACCGACGCCCTCAACAAAGCCCATGGCCAGCTCGAGGCGATCGAACTAGAGCTGCAAAGAGCCCATCGCATGCTCGACGATTGGGGCCTGCCCCGTGAAGCCCCCGACCCGAATACGGGGCACCCGACCGAACTTTCCCTAGCCGGGCGTCTCGAACTCATCCCCGAAGAGGACGAGGACGAAGACTGAGTTTGCGTGCCGTGCCAAAATGATCGACCTGAAATCTCAACGCTTTACTTGCTAGCCCTGAATGACCTTTCAAACCGACTTACACTTTCACACTCCCGGACGAGGTACCTGCGATATCACCGGTGAGGTAGGAAGAACCGTTCGCGACTCGGGCATTTCCACCGGCACGTGCCACGTCTTCTTGCAGCACACCAGCGCTTCGCTGTTGATCACCGAGAATGCTGATCCGACCGTGCGGGAAGACTTGGAGGCGTGGTTGCAGCGGGCTGTTCCGGATGGGGATGCGCTGTACCGACACACGGCGGAAGGGCCGGATGATATGCCCGCGCATGTGCGCTCCGCATTACTGGCGACTTCGGTGACGATTCCGGTGCGGAATGGGGTATTGGCGCTTGGCACTTGGCAGGGCCTATTTTTGTTTGAGCACCGCCATGCGGCCCATGCGCGATCCGTGATCGTTACGGTGATGGGCGAATGAGTGCGCGCATCCTGTATGTAGTCGACCCCATGTGCTCGTGGTGTTATGGCTTGGCCCCAGCCTTGGATCAGGTACGGTCCCAGCTGCGCGAGAATGTCGCCATGGACTTGGTCATGGGAGGCCTAGCTCCGGACAGCGACGAGCCCATGGATGAAACGACCCGGGGTTATGTCCAACACGCATGGCAGGCGGTGGAGGCTCAAACGGGCGTGCCGTTCAATCACGAATTCTGGACGCAATGCGCGCCGCGGCGATCCACTTACCCCGCCTGCCGAGCGATCGTGCTCGCACGCGAATCCGGTTTACAGTGGGAGATGCTCAAGGCCATTCAATCTGCGTATTACCTGGAAGCGCGCAATCCATCGGACGCGGCGACTTTGGTGGAATTGGCGGTGGGCCTTGGCATGGATCAAGGGCCGTTTGTGGCTGGGCTCGAGGCCGCCGAAACCCAACAAAAGCTTGCGGCGGATTTTGCGCTGCGTAGGTCCTTGGATGCCAACAGCTTCCCCTCTATAGGCATCGTTGACGAACATGGAAAGAGACTACTTTGCTCCGGATACCTAAGTGAGCACGAGCTAACCTCCGTTTTCGCGAACGCCGGGATCCTCCGCTAGGAATAAGCCCAAACGCCTCACGGCGAGCGGCGTCCTCTCCCGCGCGCCTTACGAGGAAGGAGTGTGCCGCAGACTATCCGTCCACCGCAGTCCGGGCGTAGCCGGGACTGCGAGGTGGAGGGAGAGTGTGCGGTACAGTGCTTCCGGAGAGCTTCTCTAGATCGGGCGCTGGAGAGCTGGGAGCGCACTAAGGCCCGATTGTCATATGCGGGCGTTTTGGAGAGGTTGGACGGATGTACGGAGCCTGGCATTCTCCCTCCACTTATGCACAAACGCTCACACCCGGCTGCGCCAGGCGTGGGCGTTTTTGCATG
>JBLFXY010000169.1:0-8791 GCA_047611645.1 Glaciecola sp. | reverse complement strand
AATCTAGGTGGGTGTAGACCTCGGTGGTGCGGATGGATGCATGGCCTAGCATCTCTTGCACGGAACGCAGGTCGCCGCCGCTTTCGATCATGTGGGTGGCGAAGGAGTGGCGCAGGGTGTGCGGGGAGAGGTGCTGGCTGAGTCCGGCTTTGAGTGCGGCGGCGCGCACGATGCGCCAGGCGGTACCGCGGGTCAGGGGTTTTTGGCTGCGTCCGATGAAGACGTGCTGGCTTTGGCGTCCGGCGAGTCGTTTCTTTCGGCCTTGTTCGAGCCAGATCGTGAGGGCCTCGCGGGCCGGGCCTCCGAGCGGAACGATGCGGGTTTTGTCTCCCTTGCCGTGCAGTCGCAGGGATGTGAGCTCGGGTTGTAGGGAGTCGGTGGTGAGAGAAACCGCTTCGGAGACGCGCGCTCCGGTGGCGTAGAGGACCTCGAGTAGGGCCCGGTCGCGTTGGTCGCGCCAATGGTCGGTATCGGGCGCGTTCAACAGGCACTCGACCTCCTCGGGGCTCAGCACGTTGGGCAGCAGGCTCTGGCGCTTGGGCGCGGGCATCAGGGCGATGGGGCTCTGCCCGATCCACCCTTCGCTTTGTGCGTAGCGCAGAAGCATGCGCAGGCTGACCAACTCGCGGGCCAGGGTCGCCTCGGCCAAACCCTGGTCCCTGCGTGCTTTCAGGTAATCGAGTACGAGGTCCTGCTTCAGCGCAGCCAGGCGCTTCACTCCAGCCTCGGCAATCCAATTCAGACTGCGGGTCAGGTCGCGACCGTAGGCCTCCAAGGTGCGCGCTGACAAACCGGCTTCCACCCGCATTGCGGAGAGGAACTCGCGCCGGGCCAGGTCCAAATCGGGGGGCAGGCTGGACGGGGCAGCCTGCTTCTTCGATAGGGCCGAGTCCGCCCTGGGGCGGCGCCGGGAGCGCGGGGAACTGGGGGTCATGGAAAGGGGCGGGAAGACGCTTTGCCTAGGCTGGGGCCCTTGGATGCGAATGGCAAGGTATGTTCGTGGCCCCAATCCTTGATTCGGGTCTGGGGCGGGAAACGAGGTCCTTGTTAAAGTATTATAGTGTCGTCTCCAGGGCTGCCCAGGCCCCTTACAACCAACCCTACGGCTATTCGAAAGGACATTCACGATGACCAAGAAAATGACACCTGCCGACGTTGCAAAGTACAAATCGTTGCTATTGCACCTCCTACAACACCTGTCAGAGGACATTGAGGAGCTGGACCGGGAGACCGCGCAGGCCTGTAAAACCGCCCGGGATTCAAGCGTGGATGATGTGGGGGAAGCGATTTTGGCCGTCGAGTTTTCCTTCGATCTGATGGCGAGAGACGAAAATACGGTACGGGAAGTGCTCGGGGCGCTGGAGCGCGTAGCCGATGGGCGTTATGGTCGCTGTGAGAAATGTGATCATTGGATCCGCCGTACCCGCCTGAAAGCCATTCCCCACGCCCGTCGCTGCATTGATTGCCAGCGTTTGGTGGAGGCGGGAAGCACTCCGGACTGACCCCCACGCCCCCGCGATCGACGATTTGACCGATCCCCAATCAACCTCCGCTCCCGCCCTTTGGCGCCACTTCCTCGCATTGTTTGTGGTCGCCATCCTAGTGGGGGCTGATCTCTACTCTAAGGCCAAGGTCATGCCCTGGTTGGAAGCACGCATGGTCGAGTATGCCGATTTCCACGGCGGCTACCCCATGCCCGAGCCCGACCTGCAGCGCGACAGCCACGGGCATCAACGCCACCCGGTCGTCGGTAATTGGCTGGCGGGCATGCACAACCTGAACTACGGGGCCGCTTTCGGCCAGGGTGGGGGCTTGCAGAAGATCCTGGTGCCCGGCCGCTGCGTCGCGGTATTAGTGCTCGGATTCCTGATCATTCGCGCGCCGCGCAAGCGCCGCGTGTACTTGAGCGCTCTGGTTCTCGTGGCTGCAGGCGCGATCGGCAACACGTTTGACAACCTGTTTTACAAGCCGCATCTCCCAGCTCCGGGCAAGCCTTTCGGGCCCGTGCGCGACTTCATCGATGTGTACTTCGAGGTTTGGGATTGGCACTTCGCCACCTTCAATGTGGCGGATGCCTGCATCTCCGTCGGGGTGGTGCTGCTGCTAATATCCACGTTCACAGCCCCCAAGAGTCCAGAGGCTGACTCGACGGCGGAATCGTCACCCCTGTCCTAACTGTCCAGGTTCACCATGGTCGATCTCTCCACCGAATTCGCAGGCCTGCGCTGGCAGAACCCGCTCATGTCCGCCTCGGGTACTTTTGGGCATGGCACGGAGATGACGGGTATGGTGCCTTTCGAACGCCTGGGGGCCTGGGTAAGTAAAACGGTGACCTGGGAGCCGCGCCCGGGCAATGCCATGCCGCGCATCTACGAGACCGAGGCCGGGTTCCTGAACTCGATTGGATTGGAAAACCGGGGTGTAGAGCACTACATCGAGCATGTATTGCCCGATGTGCGCGAAGCCAGGAGGCATCAGCCGGATACCCGGGTCATCACCAACTTGGGCGGGCACACGGCCGAGGAGTTTGCCCGTCTGGCGGAGCGACTCGACGACGAGGAGTGCATCGACGCCTTCGAAGTCAACCTGTCTTGCCCCAACGTGGATGGGGGCAAACTGCCTTACAGCACGGATCCGTCCCGGGCAGCCGAGGTGCTGGAGGGGGTGCGTAAAGTCACGAAAAAGCCGCTTTTTGCCAAGATCTCGCCCAATGTGACGAGGGTCGATGAGATTGCGCGGGGCTGCGAAGCGGGCGGCGCGGACGGCATCACGGCGGGTAACACCCTGCTGGGCATGGGGGTGGACTGGCGCCGACGCACTCCGCGCCTCGCCACGGGCATGGGCGGCTATTCCGGCGTGGGAGTGAAGCCGGTCGCCTTGAGGTGCGCCTATCAGGTGGCCCAAGCGGTCAGCATTCCCGTGATTGGGTGCGGCGGCATCCAAAGTGCAGAGGATGTAATGGAGTACCTGGTGGTGGGTTGCCAAGCTGTACAGGTGGGGACCGTTAGCTTCTCCGATCCGAGCGTGCTCGCTCGTATGGGGCAGGATCTGGTGGGATTGCTCCAATCTGAGGGTATCGAAACGCTTTCGGAATGCATTGGTACCCTTCAGGTGTCCTCAGCAAAACCCTGGCGCAAGCCCTGATTCCCTCCTCGCCCTCCATTCACCATGCGGTTGCAGACCCTCACCATTTCCCACGTGCGTCGCGCGGTGGAAATGTATCTGCGAGCCGCCTACCCCGAGGGGCCGCCCCAAGCGCAGCAGATTACGTTGCAGACATTGCGCGACGCGACCAGCCTGCGTCAGGTTCGAAGCCTATTCTCAACCCCGCGCACTTCGGAAAATGTGACCTGCCGGCGCTTTACTTTGCGTCTCGGGAACCAGAGGTACCCCTTCATGAAACTCGTCATCCAGGAATACCTGGTGGAGGACGAGTACTTCTTTTCAGTCGACACTCATGACGAATTGAAGGTCACGCCGGAAATGGCGGATTACAAGGAATGGCTGGATTTACGGCAATTCAATGGCGAACTCAAGGAGCTTATCGAAGCGGCTTGGGCTGAGGCGGGTTTGCCCACCCACGAGGATTTGAGAGTGTTGATGGAGAATCTCGCTTCGACCTCCGCAGGTCCTTGCCGCGCCGGACGCATTTTAGTGGTGGATGACGAAGGCGACGTGGCCCAGGGCCTGGCCGCCATATTGCGCTCCAGGGGATTCCAGGTGGAGGTTGCTTTTGATGGGGGCCAAGTTCTTCAGCGCTTGGAGGAGCAGGGTTCCTTTGACTTGATCGTGCTGGACTTCTCCATGCCAACCATGACCGGTGAAGAGGTCGTCCGGCGCATGCGCGCGGATTCGAGATTTAAGGACCAACCGGTGCTGATGGCCACAGCTTCTGACATCGATCTCAAGCGGGTTCCGAACTGCGCGGCCTATCTGCGCAAGCCATACCCGAAAGAATTGCTGCTAGCCATGGTCGATCAGCTCCTGGGCTGCGAGTGAAGCTCCCGGAGCCCTGGCCCAAATAAAGGACCCTGGGGTGGAAATAATGGGGGCCGGGAACCTAAGAGTGCGGTCTCAGCCGTCCTGAACCCATTTGAGCCCCAAGAATGGGGGCCGGGACGGACTCCTGGGCTTTGCCTCTGGCCCATGCGGGCCCCCTGAAGCATAATGCCGCGCTCTTTTGCTGTCCGACTCGGATCGGGCGCTAACGGAAGGGAAGATACGTACCATGGAATGGGATTCGGTAGTCGACAAATTATCATCGTTTGGTGAGAAGGCCGGTAAGGGCCTGAAGCGCCTTTTCGGTTCTGAAAACGAACGCTTCTTGCGCACGTTGGAACCTGTGGTCTCCGCGGTTAACGCCAAGGAGGAGTGGGCCAAGTCATTGGACCACGAAGCCATCCAGGCGGAGGTGCGCAAGTACCGTGAGCAGGTCGTGGCCGGGGAGGCCGAAATCGATGATTTCGTGGCTCCCATGTTTGCGATGATCCGCGAAGCAGCCATGCGGACCATGGGCATGCGGCACTACGACGTGCAGATCGTGGGCGGCTACGTCATGCACCAGGGCAAGATCGCGGAGATGATGACGGGTGAGGGCAAGACGCTGATGGCGACCTTGGCCCTATGCCTGAATTCATTGGCCGGACGCTCCGCATATCTGGTGACCGTGAACGACTACCTAGCCAAGCGCGACGCGGCCTGGATGAAGCCCATCTACGAATACATGGGGCTCACCGTGGGCTCGATCCAGGCGGACATGGATCCCTGGGAACGCAAGAGCGTTTACGCCTGCGACATCGTCTACGGTACGAACAACGAGTTCGGATTCGATTATCTGCGCGACAACATGAAAACGTCGCCGGATCAGCAGGTTCAGAAGGACCTGTACTTCGCCATTGTGGACGAAGTGGACTCCATTCTGATCGACGAGTCGCGCACACCCTTGATCATCTCGGGTGACGCGGAGGATGCGATCGGCAAGTACTTGGAGGCCGACAAGGTCGCCCGCGCGCTAGTCAACGACGAACACTACGAGGTCAAGGAAAAGGAACGCAGTGCTTCCTTGCTCGAGGCGGGCATCGTGGCAGCACAAGACATGTTGGATGTTAAGTCTTTCTATGAGCCGGGATTCGAGGATTGGCCCCATTACATCGAAAACGCCATCCGGGCCCATACGCTGTACACCTTGGACAAGGAGTACGTGGTCGAGGAAGTCCAAGACCAGCGCACGGGCCAAATGGCCATGGAAGTCATCATCGTGGACGAGTTCACGGGTCGCAAGATGGCTGGGCGTCGTTGGTCTGATGGTCTGCACCAGGCGGTTGAGGTCAAGGAAGGCCTGACCCCCAAGCAGGAAACGCAGACGATGGCAACCATCACGTTCCAGAACTACTTCCGCATGTTCGACAAGCTGTCGGGTATGACGGGTACCGCGCTCACAGAGGCGGGGGAGTTCCACAAGATCTACGGTCTCGACGTGGTTTGCGTTCCCACCAACCTGCCCATCGCTCGTGCGGACCTCGCGGACCTGGTGTATCGCACCGAACGTGAGAAATGGAACGCCATCTGCGAAGAGATCGAAGAGCTCAACGCCAAAGGTCAGCCGATTCTGGTCGGTACAGCTTCCGTGGAAAGTTCCGAACACGTGGCTTCTTTGCTGCGTGAACGCAACGTGAAGCACGAGGTGCTCAACGCCAAGAACCACGAACGCGAGGCCTACATCATCGCCATGGCTGGCGAGAAGGCCGCGATCACCGTGGCCACCAACATGGCCGGTCGTGGTACTGACATCAAATTGGGCGGCAACTTCGAGTATCGCCTGGAGACCGCCTTGAAAGAGGCCGGTCTGGAGCCGGGTGACGTGGACAACCTGGATCGCATCGCTGCAATTCGTGAAGAGGTGAAATCCAGTTGTGACGTGGATGAGGCCGAAGTCCTCGGATTTGGCGGTTTGTACGTGCTGGGCACGGAACGCCACGAGGCGCGACGCATTGACAACCAGCTCCGCGGTCGCACCGGCCGCCAGGGCAACGTGGGCGCCAGCCGCTTCTTCCTTTCCCTAGAAGATCCGCTGATGCGCATCTTCTACCGGGATTGGACGCGCAACATGATGGAGAAACTCGGCATGACCGAGGGGCAGGCCATCGAATCCAAGATGGTTTCCAACGCCATCGCCCGCGCCCAACGCAAGGTGGAGGACCGCAACTTCGAAATCCGTAAGAGCCTGCTCGAGTACGACGAGGTGATGGACACCCAGCGAAAAACCATCTACGGCGTGCGCCAGGAAGTTCTCGAAGGCGAAGGCCTGAAAGACAAAGTCCTGACCATGATCGAAGGGTGCTTGCAGCGCAGTGTGCGCGTTCACGCCGATGATGCGGCAGGTCTGACCGAGTGGTGTTTGCGCACCTTTGGTATGGACATCAAAGGTTCCTCCGCCGAGGTGGCCTGCGACTCGGAGAAGCACGACATCGTTCCTCTTGTAGCCGAGGTCACCGCTCGCTACGAAGAACGCGAAAAGCGGTGGGGCGATGAATTGACCCGGCGTATCGAGAATTACATCCTGCTTAACGCCATCGATTCGCGCTGGAAGGACCATTTGAAAGCCATTGATGCCCTTAAAGTGGGTATCGGCTTGCGCAGCTACGGTCAGGAAGATCCCAAGACCGCTTACAAGAAAGAGGGTACCGATCTCTTCCAAGATCATCTGCTACCCTCCATTGAGAACGAGGTCGCCAGCTTGATCTTGCGCATCGAGGTTCAACAGCCCGAAGAGCCGAGCGCGGTTCAAGGCGAAGCGTCCTCGGCTGGAGCTCCTGGCGGCGACCGCTCTCTGCAGCCCCACGGTATGGTCTCGGGCCGCCCGGCTGCCCAGACCCAGCAAGGCAGTAATTCGCCCCAGCAGCTGACACCTGAGCAAGTCGAACTGCTCAAGTCGCGCGCTCGCAAGCAAGTGGCTCAAAAGGCCATGAGCCAACCGAGTGTGAATGCTTCCAATGCCTTTGATGTTATGCGTCGCAACAAAGCTATGGCTGAGCAGAAGGCCGCCCAGCAGGCCAAGGCCAGCGGCAAGCCTGCGCCGCAGCCGCAGCCCCAGACCCGTCCGGCAGCTCTTGCCGGGTTCGAGGGTGTCGGTCGCAACGATGAATGCCCCTGTGGTAGCGGCAAAAAATTCAAGAAGTGTCACGGCAAGTAGGTCTCACCAAGAGAGCCTAGTTCCATGTCTCATACGCCCGCACCGGTTCCTATTCCTGACCCTGTGCGGGCGGACCCTTTTCCGGGGATAAAGAATGCCCTGCTCTACGGGGCCTATGACTTGCTTTGGCTGGTGGTTGCTTTGTTGCTATCGCCTTGGTGGTTGGCCAAGTCGGTTCTGCAGCAAGCCTTCCGGCGCATGGTGTTGGAGCGCCTTAGCTTTGGCTTGCCCGTCTCGCATGGGCACATCGCTGGCCGGCCAAGGGTTCTCGTCCACGGGGTTTCAGTGGGGGAAATTATGGCCTCCCGCTCCTTGGTCGCGGCTCTGAAAGACACCTGCGAGGTCGTGATCTCCGCATCGACTAACACCGGCATGAAAGTCGCTCGCCAGGAATTTCCCGACCTGCGCGTGGTGCGTTTCCCTTTGGACCCGTCCGTTTGCGTGCGCCGGTTTTTGACTCGCGTGCAGCCCGAGCATGTGATTTTGATGGAGCTCGAGGTGTGGCCCAATTTTCTAAAGTGGTCCAACCGAGGCGCGACTCCGGTGGCCATCGTCAATGGTCGCATCACCGAGAAAAGCCTCAAGAACTATCAACGCTTCTCGCGCAGTTTGCCTCAATTCCAAAGGGTGAGTCTATTCGCCGTGCAAGATGAATCCTACGGATCCCGCTTTCGTCAATTGTATGGCACCGATCGGCGCGTGGTGGTGACCGGCAACATCAAGGTGGATGGCTTGGAGTTTGGTGCGGTCGTCGAGGATAAAGCCTTTCGTGAACTGCAAGCCCAAATCGGGTGGCAGAAAGACCAGGTGGTGCTCTTGGCCGGAAGTACTCACTTCAATGAGGAACCCCAGGTATACGAAGCGTTTCGCGGGGCTTGTCCATCCGCTCGCATCATTCTCGTGCCGCGCCATCCAAATCGCGCCAACGAGGTGGTGGAAGCTTTGTCGCAAGTGGGGGCCAAAGCGCAAAGATTGACAGCCTTGCGAGCGGGCACGGAAACCCTCGATGTTAGCCGTCCCCTGATCGTGGACACCGTCGGGGAGTTGGGCCGCATTTATAGTTTGGCCACCGTCGTCTTTGTAGGCGGCTCACTCGTTCCCCACGGCGGACAGAACATGCTCGAGCCCGTGGCTCGCGGAAGGGCCGTACTGTACGGACCCCACACGGACAACTTCCGTAGCGAAACCGCATTGCTCGAATCGGTTTCAGGGGCCCGACGGGTCGCCGACGCGAACGACTTGGAGGCCACCGTGCGGGAGCTGATCGAAGAGCCCACGAAGCGCAGCGCCATGGCACAGGCGGGCCTTGCAATCGTCCGCGCCCAAGGTGGAGCCACCGATCGTACTATTGATGCGCTCAGTCGCTACCTGGGATTGGGTCGCCTTACGACAAAGCCATAGCGGGTAGCTGGTAGGTCACTCAATGCTTATCGCGATCGAGTTGGGGTAGTTGGGGTAGCTGGGGCGGCTGGAGCGGCTGGAGCGGCTGGAGCGGTCCGCGGTTGCGTTCGTGTTTTTGAGGGGGAGCGTTGCCCGCGCCGCTGGTGGACTCCAAGGGAGACCCCACGATGAGGGAATTGTCGGGAATGGCTGTGCTGG